>JAPOYX010000179.1 GCA_026706345.1 Gemmatimonadota bacterium
GTAGAAGATTCGGGTTTGCGGCGAGTTGAGGAACGTCGCCATCGCCTTTGAATTCATCGTCCGGCCGCCGAAGGCTATGCAGCGACCATCCTCGTCTTCGATCGGAAACATCAGCCTGTCACGGAAGCGATCGTAGGTGGAACCGTCCTTTTCATTCCGCCCGACGAGGCCCGCCGCGATGAGCTCGTCGACAGTGACGCCCTGTGCCTTGAACGCCGCCGACAGCGCGCCGTATTTTCGTGGTGCGTAACCGAAACCTCGCCGCCCCTGGGACTCTGCATCGAATCCCCGCCCCTTGAGATACGCCCGCACCGCGGCTCCTTGATTGCCCTGCAACTGGTTTCGGTACCAGGCTGCCGCCATTTCGAGCACTCCCAGCGAACGGAGGACACCACGCTCAACCGGGGTTGGAATCTCCTCCCGGTTTGCCTCCGCTGCACCTTCGCCGGCCGCGCGTGGTGGCTCGTTGACGGCGTGAGGACCGATGACCATGTCACCCCTTGCAATGGCATTTTCATCTGCAAAGACATCCGGATCCGCCGCGACACCACCGTCATCCCCGCTTCCACGAAAAACGTTGGCAAGAAGATCGTCATCGCTTTCCCTGGGCGTCGTGAAAGCCTCGCCCGCCGGCGGGATCCGTTCCTTGTCCGCAAGAACGACCGTCCGGGTGGCTTCCGGCCCCCCGTCACCGGGACATTCCCCTGCTGCTTCCAGCATCTCGACTAGCTGCCGACGGTTGTCGGTCAGCACCACAAAGTCGTTCCGATCCCGGCAGGCCTCCACACAGAAGGCAGCCTGATCCGCGAGGTTCCCGAAACCAGAATTGATCACCGCAATCACCTGGTCCCCAGAGATCCCCTGGGCACCGTGAACAGGCGAGCTGTAGGCATGGTCGAAATGGCGCAGTTGACCATCATCCCGGAGGAGCCGCAGTTCCCGCCCCTCCTCCGTTTCCAGCCGTACCGCCTTCGGCCCGACCCCGAGAATGGCGGCACACTGTCCGCTCACCAGTCCCCGGTGGAGGTCGTCGCGGGTCCAGCGGACATGATCCCCGGCCCGAATGCAGATCGGCATCGGTTCGTAAAGTTCAACCTGGTAACTGAGGCTCTTGCTGCCAGGCTGGACCTTGAACTCCCGGCCGTCGTCATGGGCGAGGATCGCATGATCGCCCTCGATCGCAACAACAGTAAAACATTCGCCCTTCCGTGCCTTGCCACCCCGGAGATCGCTTCGAAACACGGCCGCGTCGCCCTCGGCCCAGTTGCGGATGTCAGCCTTCTGGGCAGGGGTCATGCCGCGCGAGATCAGCCGGTGGAGTTCGAATTCCCGACCGTGCAGAACCTCTTCTGCTGCGAGGCCCTTGCGGACCGTATCGTTGATCTCAGCCCGGATTTCTTCGGTCGATGCGAGGATGACGGTGGCGGCACGGCCGGCATCGTCCAGCCCCAGCCAGAGCTGGCCGGCCACCCGGCCCAAATCGCCGAACTCGATTTCATGGATTTGCGCCCCAAGGCCACGGGCAGCCTGTGGCGGCGTGTCCGCATTTCCTTCTTCAACGCCTCCGGACGGCTGTTCTGCGACCGCACCAGCGTCAACGCCAGTACCTGTGACATCACCCGCCGGCTGAAACCGGCCCTGACCCGCCGCCATGTCTGGTGGATCGCCAGCACCTTCATGGGAAACAGGTGTATCCGTAACGCCCTGCTCTTTCACCGGCTCGGGAGCGGGACTGTCCTCGGCATCCGTCTCGGCGGCGGCGGCCTCGACTTCGCCGGACACATCCTCGGCAACCGGAACAGACGCCTCGGCACGAGGATTTTCAGAGGTTGATGACGATTTGGCCTGGTCGACCAATCTCGTCATGTCCGCCCGCGTGAACCAGATCGCCTTGGACGCCATGATGGGCGCTGTTCCGACCGCCAGGATGATGGCGGCCTCGGGCGGGATTTGACGCAATTCCGAAGGCTGGATCAGATCGAGTTCGCGGAGTTGGGTGGATTCCGAAGATCCGGCGGTGCCGGAAAACGGCATGAACATCTGGGCATTGCGCTGCTTCGACGTCGATGAGGTGACCACGGTGTGTCTTCCGACCATTCGGCTCAACTCCTGGGCCTGTCGCGCGTCCGAGACCGGGCCGATGACCACGGCGTCCACCGAGTTGGCCCAGGCACCGGCGCCATGATGCCCGTAACATTCGAGAACCTGTTGCCACGACTGGAATATCTGCAGCAGGTGGATTCCGTATGCCCGCCCCTCGTCGCGAACAGCGGCGAGCGTGTCCATCCGGCGCATTGCCCGTGCTTCATCGATCAGGAACAGCCGCCGCGAACGCTGCTTCCTTTCCGGAGGCTTTGCTCCGTCCTTGCCGCCCTCCCCGTCATCGCCTAAGGCTGGCCCACTCTTCTCCTTCCGCAAATCAGGCGCCTTTGCATCAGCCTTCGGGGCTTTCGGATCCTTCACGTCCTCACGGGCCTTTTTGTCCGCCTCCATCGCGGAATCCCGGAGGACGCGCACAAGGGAACCGATCAACACCCGGGCGATTCCCGGGTTGGCCTGGAGGACCGGCGTCGGGATTCGGAAATAGATGTCGGTATTGTCGTCGAGCACACGCGCAAGCAGGGCCTCGCCGTCGGGCGGCTTGGAAGCACAGTCGCGCAGTTTGGCCGCCAGGAATCCTCGCGTCGACGCATGGCCCGCCCAGGACAGGCCGTTGGCGGCAGTGGCAGTCACGCCCGAGAGCTGGCGCGGCTCGGTGTTTCCAACCTCGGAAAGACCGACGTGAATGAATTCGCGATCAGGGTATTCCGAATGGACCTCGGCCGCTTCCTCGAAACGGGCCTTGAGGGCATCCGGTTCGAACGCAAGGATTCGATTGGCCGCCATGAACAGATCTGTGCCCTCTTCCTTGGTGTAGTACAGGTGGCCAAGCAATGCCGATAGCAGGCGGACAGCTTTCTGGTGAAAGAAGGTCGATGAATCGGCTTTTTCGTCGCCAGCCTGCGGCAGCAGGAACTCCGCGATGGAATCGAACACCGTCCCGTCGTTCGGCCGGGCAGCTGTCAGCAGGCGAATTGGATCGAGCCCGTCCTCTTCGGTTACCAGCCACGGTTTGCGGCCGCGCGCGGACCTCACCGCGCTCGTCGCGGCGTGAATCTCGCCCTTGGGATCAATGACGATCAGCGATCCCGCAAAGGTGAGAGCATTGGGAATCGCGATTCCGACGGTCTTGAAGCTCCCCGATCCGGAAAACACCAGGCTGTGGGCGTTGCCGGCGGCCGGATCCAGCGTGATCAGGGGACCCTTGCCCTGACGCCCCCACCGCTTTGGAACCGCGGGATCGAACCTGAACTTCCGGCGCGGGTCGGTGAGCTCGCCCAGCACGATTCCGCCCGGAGTCGAGAAACGGTCGATTACCTCGGCCCGGCCGGCCCAGGCCGCATCGGAAAGTCTGTTGACAGGCCTGGCCGGCGCAGCCGCCTTCGTTTGCTCCCCCGTCCATTGAAGGCCCACCAATGCATACCAGGCGGCCATCGACACGGCGGCAACAGCCGCGACGCCCGCCGTCGCGAACGACGCCAG
>JAPOYX010000180.1:0-272 GCA_026706345.1 Gemmatimonadota bacterium
CTTGAACGGTACCTGCCGGGACGGGGCCGCGGGTACCCCGAGCCGCCGCTGTATCGCACTGATTTTGGTCGCAAGCTCGAGAGTCTTGACATACACGTGGACGGGAGCGCGGTCGTCCTGAAGTTCCGCCTCCGGCGGGTAGTCATAGACACCCAGTTCTTCCCGGAGAATGTTGATCTCCGCGATCAGGTCCTGGACCGCCCGAAAGACGTGGCTGGGCGTCGCATCGCGCCTGGCGGACTCCGACTGGTTCGTCAACGGCGAACCAGTCG
>JAPOYX010000180.1:282-2306 GCA_026706345.1 Gemmatimonadota bacterium
ACCAAACCAGTCAACAAGCGCATCGAGCCAGCCGCTCTCCTCCTGGGCCAATGCCCGTTGCGAGGCCAACGGGCCGGACATCAGCAGCGTAGCAAGGATGAACATCGACAAGCGGATGCGCCGGTGGGGAGAAAATCTCGTCATGTTGTAGTTTCCTCTGTGGGGATCAGCGGCGGCGGCCCGCCGGATGCGCCGGTTCCCGCAATTCCATGCTGGCGCCGGCAGAATTCGGTTGTAAGAATCACTCATCCAGGAATATGCGGATGATGATGCCGCCCATCACGTCACCCAGTTTGAAGTCGTTTCTCGGTGACCCGGGATGGTTGTTGTGACAGGACACGCACGCGTCAACGCTTGCCACGTCGGCATAAACCGCAACCAGGCTCCGCCGGCCGGTCAGACCCTTCTCTTCCGCGTAGAAGCGCTCGCCGGGATTGGCGGCGACAAACTCGAGGCCTTGCTCTTCGACAGGGGTGATCGGGCCATTCGCATAGTTGATCGGGCTGAGCGAGCGCAACTGCAGCCAGAAGTCATCGGTGTTGCCCAGGAGTTCCTCGGCGCTCAGACGGAACATCTGCGCGGGCAGCGGCAGCCCTTTTTCCGCTTTGAACTGTTCCGATGCGCTGATCACCGACTCTTCCATGGAGAGACGCTGCACGACGTCCTTCGTGTAGGCTGTGCGATTGGCGAAGGCCAGTTCAAACAGCATGTCGGCAACGTGACGGTGCGGGATTCCTTCAGTTGCGGGCTCCGCACCGATAACGGCGGAAGATCCGAGCAACAAGGTCAGGGCAGTGACGGGAAACAGTCGCATTGGCGCCTCCTGATTGGGTTGACTTGATCTGACCGCATCAGTTCGCTGCCGCTTCGGACATCAGGTCGAGGTTTCGAACGATCAGCAACGCAAGCGCGAAAACGTCCACGGGTTTCTTGCCGCGCGGCTCGGGGCCCTGGTCGCGCGGTACGTTGATGTCCAGGTGCAGCTTGATACGCGCCATTTCCGCCAGCAGCATGTTGGTGGCGTCGTAAACCTCCGAAGGCGTCACACGCACCAGGGTCAGGCTGGGCACGCTAGATGCGTCCATGCCCAGCCTGGTCTCCAGGTTGATCACCTTGTAAATCGCCCGCAAGACCTGCTGGGCGACATCGGTGGCTGTTTTGGAGCCTTCGACGGCGGGCGCCCCGGATTCCAGGGGCACCCTGAGTTTCGCGGCGATCAGTTCCAGTTCGTCGAGGACGAACGTGGCGTTGCGGAAGACATCGTCGGGGGTCAGCGGCCGTCCACGCAAGCCGTCAAGCAGAAAGGACACATCGGCGAGACTCTTGTAAACCAGAGAGGGCGTCTTGCCGCCAACCAGGGGTGCCGGCTCGATCTGGCGCTCGATGACCATCTGCGACTTGATCTTGCGCACTTCAACAAGGATCGACTCGACGTTCGCCAGCACGTCGCCCGCAACGATCTCCTTGAACGGAACCTGCCCCATGGGAGTCGCGGGTACGCCGAACCGCCGCTGTACCGCGCCTACTTTGTCCGAAAGCTCCAGTGTCTTGACGTACACGTGGACGGGAGCGCGGTCGTCCTGAAGTTCCGCCTCCGGCGGATAGTCGTAGACACCCAGTTCTTCCCGGAGAATGTTGATCTCTGCGATCAGGTTCTGCACGGCCTGAAAGACATGGCTGGGCGTCGCATCGCCGCTGCCGGCCTGCTGGGCGAAGACGGGTTGGGAAACCCCGGTGATCGCCAACAACAGAGTATAGAACATCGCGACCGATATGCGGACGGCACCGCTGGGAATGAACCGCTTCATTGTCGTCTGTCCCTCCGACGTTCTGGCGACGGCGAATTCACCTTGGATTGGATTTCATGGCGGGCCGGCACAAACCGCGCAAGGCCTGAACGCCGAATTCAGCAAGCCGCTAAACCTATATCGAGCGGCAGTCGCTCGCCACCGGAAAATCTGGTAGTCGCGCACTTTGTTTCGGTAGCGCGGAATCGCGGGACCGGTTACACGGATGCTATCAGG
>JAPOYX010000181.1:0-65676 GCA_026706345.1 Gemmatimonadota bacterium
AGTACATGTCCTTGTAGGTGCGGCCCCAGGCATGGTGGACGCCCATGGCGTTGTTGGCGGTGATCGGACCGTCGATGA
The DNA here is from genome assembly GCA_026706345.1 of Gemmatimonadota bacterium. Classification (NCBI taxonomy): domain Bacteria; kingdom Pseudomonadati; phylum Gemmatimonadota; species Gemmatimonadota bacterium. The sequence goes on from JAPOYX010000181.1 coordinate 79, forward strand.
AGGACCACGAGGGACGATCCGCCAATTGTGCGCGTAGTTTATCGAAGATTCGACGATCCTCCCACCATGCGAGAATGCGCTCCTCCATGGCGGGGTATGCCATCTTTCCGTCGAAGGGCTTGAACTTCATTCAACCCACCCGTTGCTGCATGATTCAACGAACCACCAGACCGCGATCCGCGGACCAGGCTACGCGCAACACCTGCCGGCGACCGTAAGACGCGCTGCCGCGGCTTGACGGCCGACTTAGAACGCCGGTCAGAAAATAGGCGGTAGGGCACCGGTACACAAGGTAATTCTGGGAGCGGTCGGGAGGGCAGAAAACAGCGCGCCACCCCATATTCACCCGGCATGTCCCGTATCCGGGAACCGGTTCAGTTCTTCCCGGTGCGCTCGCCAGTCCGGCATCAGTTTGTCGAGGATACCCCAGAACCGCCGGTTGTGCGATGGTTCGATCAGGTGTGCCATTTCATGGACGATCACGTACTCGAGGCATCGTGCGGGTTTCTTGGCCAGTTCCAGGTTCAACCAGATCCGACGAGCCCGGCAATTGCAGGTTCCCCAGCGGGTCTTCATCTTCCGGATGCGCCATTCCGCCACCTCGACTCCCATTACCGGTTCCCACGCCGCTATCATCGCGGGCACCCTGGACTTCAGTCGCTCGCGGTACCACCGGGCGAGCAGGGTCCGGCGCTCCGGCAGGCCGGTATCCGGACGGATCCGCATCTCGAGGGTGGATTCGCCCAGCAGGTAGACGGCGGGCGGACCGTCAAAGGCCGTGACATTGAGCGGGACGCTCAACCCTTCTACGTAATGCCGTTCACCGGTAACGAGATGGTAGTCGGGTTCGGGCCCGCGGCTGCGCTGTCTTTCCTGTTGCCGCCGGATCCACGACATCCGCCTGACCACGGCTTTCCGGATCGATTCATCGTCCAGGTGGAGCGGCGCGGAAACCCTCACGCGTCCGCCAGGAAAGCCTACCCTGAGGTACAAGTGCCTGATCCGTTTCCGATAGACGTCCACGTCCACGTCGTCCACACGAATCTGGTAAGGTTTGACGCCTTTGATAGGCAACCTGCTTTTCGAATCGGACCTGCGGCGGCAGACCGGCGAGTACGATTAGCTAGCCATGGAGTTGACCGAACCTGAACGAGCGTACAATATAACGGTGCGTTCGAAGCACTGGTAGCGCAAACCACGATCGTTGCGTCTGGAGTTCGAGCGTCTTGACTTTGCCGGGCAGAGCCAACTTTATTGACTGAATACCTGACCAGCCTGCGAATGCCCGTTGATTCATCACATCGTCCTCAAGCATTTCCATTTCTTCTTGATTCGGGTGTTATGGGATGATGGTGTGATGGCCTCATGGAGGACGGAACATCTTGTCACGCAAACCGCCCAACGTCCTGTTCCTTTTCACAGACGACCAGCGTTTCGATACGATCGGGGCTCTCGGCAACCCGTGCGTGCGAACGCCGGCACTGGACCGGTTGGTGTCCCGGGGCACAACGTTTACCCACGCACACATCCCCGGGGGCACCTCGGCCGCGGTATGCATGCCCAGCCGCGCGATGCTCCACACGGGCCGAACCCTGTTTCATCTCGACGGAGCCGGCGCGGATATACCCCCGGAACACGTGATGCTCGGGGAATACCTGCAATCACTCGGCTACCGTACCTGGGGCACGGGGAAATGGCATAACGGCGCCTCGTCCTTCGGCCGCAGCTTTTCTGATGGCGCGAATATCTTCTTCGGGGGCATGGACGACCACTGGAACGTGCCCGTCTTCGACTACGATTCGGAGGGCAGATACGATGGAACGCTTCCGCAGTGTCCGGATGCCTTTCGATCGAATGCGTTGAAGATACGGAACGGGGATCACATACACGCGGGCAGACATTCCAGCGAGCTATTCGCCGATTGCGCCGCTGAATGGCTGAAAGGGTACGACGCCGACGATCCCTTCTTCACGTACGTCTCGTTCATGGCCCCGCACGATCCGCGGACGATGCCGGGCGCATACCTGGATTTGTACGATCCGGCGGAAGTGCCGCTACCGGACAACTTCATGGGCGGCCATCCCTTCGACAACGGCGATCTGAAAGTACGGGACGAATTGCTCGAGGACTTTCCCCGCGACCCGGACAGGACACGGCGCCATATCGCGGAATACTATGCGATGATTACCCATCTCGACGCCCAGGTGGGGAGGATTCTGGACGCGCTGGAAGCGTCCGGAAAGGCGGATGACACCATCGTGGTCTTCGCCGGGGACAACGGACTGGCGGTCGGCCAGCATGGACTTTTCGGAAAGCAGAACCTGTACGACCACAGCATTCGCGTGCCCCTGGTGTTCTCCGGTCCGGGCATCACCCGCGGTGTCCGGCGGAGCGCTTACGCGTATCTGCTCGACATCTTTCCCACCCTGTGCGACCTGATTGGCATCGATACGCCCGGTTCCGTGGAAGGAACGAGCCTCGCGCCCGCGCTCGACGACCCCGGCGCGCGCCCGCGGGACACGCTGTTCGGCGCCTACCGGCAATGGCAGCGCATGGTGAAGGACGAACGGTTCAAACTGATCGAGTACGTGGTCGACGGACGCCGTACCACGCAGTTGTTCGACCTGTCGCAGGACCCCTGGGAATGCCACAACCTGGCCGGGGTCACATCATATGCGGACTGTATGCACGGCCTGCGGAACCGGCTCCGTGCATGGCGCGATGATTGGGATGATGCCTGCAGCGAGTGGGGCCGGGCCTTCTGGGCGGGTTACGATGCGTCCTGAACACATACCGCGGCGCCGTGCGCGTCCCAAACGATGAATCGAGCGCAGGGAGGCCGGGCCGGTCGGTTACGCGACTCGAGTCGGCGTCGGAAAAGACTCGCCGACCGGGCTGGCGTCCTTGGTGGGTCAGCACATTCCCGGCGTCAGGCTACGGCTGCGCGGTTCCTGACGGATCTGAAGAGGACCAGCCCGATCGCACCCGTACCGATGATGATCATCAGCATATTAATAGCCCAACCGACATAGGGAAGGCTCACGGCGATCAGCACCAGGACCAGCCCGACGAGCAACGACAGGGCCATGGAACCCGTATCCTGCTGTTTCGGCCGCAGCAACGCGCTTCCCAGGAAGTGCGCCACGACGATCTTGGACACGTACAGGCCCAATGCCCAGACGGCAGCCATTACGAGTCCGGCCGGCAGACCGATGAGCGTCACGCAGAGCAGGACCGCCGCAACCGGCATCACTATGAGGACCAGGGCTCCGACCCCCGCAGACAGCGCCATTTCGCCCAGGCCGTCGAGTGGCACGCGGCGCAGCGCCGGAAGCGCCCGGAGCAGAAGCATGCCCGATATGAATGCCGCGGCCAGCCACAGGGCCATGCGCACGAAAGTCCAGACCGACAGTAGTTCGCCCTCATCCCGATCCGGTTCGGGAACGTCGACGATCGTTTCGCCGACAACAGAAGCGGCGGAATCCATCTGCAGATTCTCCCCGGCCGGCAGCTCGACGTCGAGATTCCCGCCGATCGACGCAGACGAATGAACGGCCGCCAGACTACCAAAGAAAGTAACGTCCCGCTTCACCTCGCCCGTTACCGTAAGGGTGTTACCGAACGCCGTCACGTTGCGGCCGACCGATCCGCCGACGTTGACATCTTCTGCAAATGCGAACAAGTCCCCCCCGATTGATGCGTCCCGTCTGGAGAGAATCGACTGGGCGAATCCATAGATGCTCTGACCGACTGTATCTCCAATGCGAATCACCTGTCCGAACGCTGCGATTCCGCCTCCCACATCGCCATCAATTTCGATGGCCCTCCCGAAGGAATACACATCGCCATGGACGGCACCCACGATTTCGACCGACTGGGCGAACACGATCAGGTCCCCGGTCACCACGCCGTCGATTCGGGCCGTGCGACCGAAGACAATGAGCGTGTCGTCAATGATTTCGTCCGATTCTATGGAGATGTTTTCGCCGGAACGTGTTTCCATGGCCTCCGCCGGAGCAGACAACCCCACTGCCAAGACCAGGCACCCGAGTAACTTCAAAGCTCCTGGTAATCTTCGTATCAGGACGAATACAGTACATAGCAGCATAATGGCAAACGCCGCGACACCAGCACTGCTGACCAGAGATTCCATGATCGAGCCTCCTTCCTGGATGAAGTAAAACCCTGAGCTGAATAGCAGGGACAGTTGTCCGGTAACGCCCAAAGGGCTGAGCCACTCAATGCTCCAAGGCAACTGCAAAGCCATTATCGAGCCAAGTCCCATCCTTAGCAGAGCCGCGAATACCGTGACCAGTCCCATCAATATCAAGGCATGGATTGGAGAAGGAGCATGGGCAGGATTCGTTTCCACCAGGAAGGCTTCGGTGTTCCCCAATACCCCAACGAGCGCATCCCGCTCCGTCTTCAATGCATGCACAAGGTCCCGGCACCGCGGGCAGCGGCTCAGATGATCTTCGAACTCGAGCGCTTCGGATCCGGATAACTCGCCGTCAGCATACATCGAGGTCGTGAGTTCAGAAGGACAAGCCTCCTTGCTCACCTTTTCGTCCGTCATAGCTCCCTCAGCTCCTCTCGCAATCGTTGCTTGGCACGTAAAATCAGCGTCGCTACCGTGTTCCTGTTCAGTTCGAGTGCTTCGCCGATTTCTTCGTAGGTGAACTCGTTGTAATAGGCCAGTACGAGCGGTACGCGATACTTGTCGGAGAGCGACTGTATTGCCGCTCGCACCCGTTCGCCCTTTTCTGCCCGGACCAGAAAATCGAGGGTGTCCTCGGATACCCGGGAAGGACCGATCCGGTCGGGATCGATGGATTCATAGATCCTGGTCTCGCTGCTACGACGACGCAGCAGGTCAAGACAATGATTGGTGGCTATTTTCAAAAGCCAGTTCAGGTACGACTTCGAACTGTCGACGGTCGAACGCTTCAGGTAGGCGCGAAAGAAGACTTCCTGTGCCGCGTCCTCGGCATCATCGATAGACTTCAATAGATATCGACAGAGTGCGAGAATCCGCCGGTAATGCGTCCGGTGGGTCTTGTCGAAATCCCGATCTGGTGCGCGCCGGCTGCCTGCGGTCGAGTTCATAACACCACTACGAGCGGCGGACCGAAAGAGTTTCAAAGTCGTGTCTCCGGGTCAGGTACCCGACACGACGAGTTTTTCGGAAGAGGGAGGGCGGAATCGTGGAGGAAGGCATCAACTGCGTCTGGAGAGAATCCCTTATATCCTTGATATCGCGGGCCTTACGGCCACCGCACAGTATTTGAATTCGGGGATCTTGCCGTCGGGGTCGAGGGCGTCGTTGGTCAGGATATTGGCGGCGGCTTCCTTGAAATGGAAGGGGATGAAAACGTTGCCGTCGGCCACGCGCGTCGACGACTTCGATTTCAGGGTGATGGCGCCGCGGCGAGAGGAGACGACCACCAGGGCACCGTCTTCACAGCCCAGGCGTTCGATGTCCCGAGGCGTCATCTCCACGAAGGGTTCCGGGGATATGACGTCGAGGGCCCGGGCGCGGCGGGTCATGGTGCCCGTGTGCCAGTGCTCCAGGACGCGGCCCGTATTCAGGACGAAGGGATACTCTTCGTCCGGCAGTTCGTCCGGCGGGGCAAAGGATACGGGGGTGAATCTGCCCCTGCCGCTGGGAAAGGTGTCGGTAAAGAGGACCGGCTCTTCCAGGGGCCATACCACGGTTTCCTGCTCCATCGCTTCGTAGGTGATGCCGTTGAAAATCGGCGTCACCGAGACGATTTCATCCCACACCGCCTCCGGACCGCCGTAGTCCCAGCGTGGACCGTTCTCGCCCTGCTCCATGCGGATCATCCGGTTGGCGAGGTCGATCAGGATGTCTCCGTCCAGGCGGGCTTCGCCGGGCGGATCCAGCGCCTGTCTTCCGATCTGCACCATGCGGTTCGTGTTGACGTAGGTTCCCCGCTTCTCCGCCGCGGTGGAAGCGGGCAGGATCACGTCCGCGAACTCCGCGGTCTCCGTCAGGAAGATATCCTGCACGACGAGAAACGACAGACTCTGCAGGGCTTTCCGGACCTTGTTCATGTTCGGGTCGGAAAGAAAGGGGTTCTCCCCCATCATGAGCATGCCCGCGATGCGGCCGTCGAGGGCGGCATGCATGATTTCCACGACCGTCAGGCCCGAACGCGGGTCGAGACGCGTATCCCATGCCTGCTCGAAATGCTTCCGCACGTCCGGATCGTCCGCAGGCTGGTAGCCCGGATAGAACCGCGGAATCAGTCCCACGTCGGAGGCGCCCTGCACGTTGTTCTGTCCCCGCAGCGGATGGAGCCCCGTGCCCGGGCGTCCGATGTTTCCGGTCATCAGGCAAAGCGAGATGAGTGCCCGGGCATTGTCCGTACCATTGACATGCTGGCTGATCCCCATGCCCCAGAAGATCATGGCCTGCCGCGCGCGACCGTACTCGACGGCGATCTCTTCGATTACCGGGGCGGGAACGCCGGTGATCTGCGAAACCAGTTCGGGCGTATAGGACCGCAGGGCCGGTTCGAGCGCATCGAAGTGTTCCGTCCGGGCCGCGATAAATTCCCGGTCCTGCAACCCTTCACGCAGAATCACGTGCATCAGTCCGTTGAGCAACGCAATGTCCGTGCCGGGCTTGAACCGTACGTACCGTGTGGCGTGGTCGGCGATGGTCGGCCGCCTGGGATCGAGGACAATCATCCTGGCACCGCGGTCGACGGCTTGTTTCATGTAGGTAGCGGCGACGGGATGGTTGTCTTCCGTATTGGAACCAACCACGAAGATGACGTCGGTTTCAAGGACTTCCTGAAAGGCGTTCGAGACCGCCCCGCTCCCGATGGCCTCGGTGAGGGCCGCCACGGAGGAGGCGTGACAGAGGCGCGTGCAGTGATCTACGTTGTTGGTACCGAAGACCACGCGTACCAGCTTTTGAAAAAGGTAGGCTTCTTCGTTGGTCACCTTGGCCGACCCGAAGCCGGCCAGCGCGCCCGGCCCCTGCTTTTGCTTGATTCCCAGCAAACGGCGGGCCGCCAGGTCCAGCGCCTCGTCCCATTCGGCCTCACGGAACACTTCCCGGATGCGATCGTTCCATTCCGGTGACCGCAGCGAGCGCCGGAACTCCCGGTAATCCTGGAAGTCCGCCGAAAGCGGCCGCTTCGGATAGGCGTCTTCCCGCCTGATGAGGGGTTTCAGGAGCCGCTGCGGATGGTGGGTGTAGTCGTAGCCATATCTTCCCTTGACACACAGCCGGCCTTCGGTGTGGGTATCTTCCCGCCCCGTCACCTGTACGATTCGATTGTTCTGTACATGGTACGAAATCCCACATCCTACCCCGCAATAGGGACAGACCGAGTCGATTTTCCTCGGTACGGTTTCATGCCGGCACACCGCCTCAGCGGGCTGCCCGCCATCGTGCGCGCTGGTCGAAACGCCATCGGCGGCGTCGACCCGGCCCCGGGGTGGACCGGCGGTTTCCGCGATCCCGCGGCCTGTCTCGACGAGGGAGATATCCGTCAGGGCAGAGGTGGGGCACGCGGCCACGCACTCGCCGCAGGAAACGCAGGAGGAGTTCCCCATGGGGAGGTCGTTATCGAAGGCGATGCGGGTATGGCATCCCTTGCCGGCACGGCCGATGACGTCGTTTACCTGGACATCGTCGCAGGCGCGGATACACCGGTCGCACAGGATGCAGGCGTTGTGATCCACCGCGATGACGGGCGAGGACAGGTCGTGCTCGACTAACGAGTTCGAACATGTCGAGGCATACCGTGACGGATCCGACTGCAGCAGTCTGCCCAGTCGGGCAAGTTCGTCCTGTGCCGGTGGTCTGCGCCGTTTCTCCTCGGGGGGTTGTCCGGCCTCCAGCAGTTCCACCAGGGTACGGCGCGTGCGAAGTACCCGCTCCGTATCGGTGCGTACCACCATGCCTTCTTCGACCTGGCGGATACAGGCCGCCGGCAGCGTGCGGGAGTTATCGACGTCGACCGCGCACACGCGGCACACGGCGACCGGTCGCAGTTTGGGATCGTGGCACAGGGTGGGAATGTCGATGCCGGCTGACCGGGCCGCTTCCCAGATCGTGGCGCCTCCCGGCGCGGTAACGCTCCTGCCGTCGATCGTCAGCGTGACGTTCCCACTACTCATCCGAACCGCCCCTGTCTTCCTCCCCATGACGGTTCGCCGCATGCCGGCGGGGTGTTTCGAATTCGTTTGAGAAGTGCCTGAGCGCCGAGGTGAGCGGGAGCGCAGCGGCCTGGCCCAGACCGCAGATGGAGGTGAGCTCCATCGCTTCGGCAACGTCCGCCACAGGCGCCAGCGTATCGGCCCGGGCATCTTCCTCCAGGACGGTATCCAGCAGCTGGACCAGATAGGCCGTGCCGGTTCGGCAGGGAACGCACTTGCCGCAGGACTCGTTGCGGAAGAAGGTGACCACGTTGCGGGCCAGATCCGCCATGTCCGCGCCTTCGGCCACGACAACGACGGCGCCGGATCCCAGCATGGAGCCCGCTTCCGACAGCGGTCTGAAGTCGAGCGGCACATCCGCCATGGACGCGGGCAGGAAACCCGAAGATGCCCCGCCCGGCGCAAAGGCTTTCAGTTTCCGCCCTCCGGAAACGCCCCCGCCGAAGTCATTGATGAGATCGCTTACCCGCGTCCCGAGCGGGATTTCGTAGACCCCCGGTTTTTCGACATGACCGCTGAGGGCGATGTACTTGCGTCCCGAAGCGCCGTTCACCCCCTGGGACTTGAACCAGTCCGCGCCGCGTTGCAGTATGGCGGGCACCCAGGCGAAGGTCTCGACGTTGTTGATCAGCGTGGGCCGGCCGTGCAGCCCGTGGGTACCCGGAAACGGCGGCTTGTTCCGGGGCTCGGCCCGTTTGCCCTCCATCGCTTCCAGCAGGGCCGTCTCTTCACCGCAGATGTATCCGCCGGGGCTGTCGAATATCTCCAGGTGGAAAGACCGATCCGTGTTCAGGATATCATCACCAAGGTATCCGGCCGAGTAGAACGCCCTGATGGTCCGTGCGAGGACCTCGCGCTCCCGGTCGTATTCGTGTCGCAGGAACAGGTAGCCCTGGCACGCGCCGACGGCAAGGCCGCCCAGGATCATGCCCTCGATGACGAGATGGGGATAGTGATACAGTATCTCCCGGTCCTTGAACGTGCCGGGTTCGCTCTCATCCGCGTTGCAGATCGCGTACTTGACCGCCGATGCTGTTTCTCGGACCAGGTCCCACTTGACGCCAGTCGGGAATCCGGCACCGCCCATCCCGCGCAACCCACTGTCTTTGATGGTCTGCACGAGCCGGCCTGCATCTCCACCTGAAATCCACTGTTTCAGGGACTCGGCGGCCAGGGGATGGTCGTAGGGATCGATAAACCCGGGGGCGGCGAGCCGCCGTACAAGCTGGCGGGCAACCCGGCCGTCCTCGGCCAGCCTCGCGACATAGGCGCCGAGCCGGTTTTCCGCCATGCTCCGGTAGCTGCGATCGTTGATGGAGACCACCGGCGCGCCGTCGCACTGTCCGAGACAGGACGTTTCGGATACGTCCCACTCGTCCAGTCCGGCGTAGTCCACGGTTTCCCGAAGCGTTTCCAGCACGTCGCGGGCACCGTGGAGATGGCAGGAAAGGTCGGTGCAGACCCGAAGCGTGGCTTCGGGAGGCGGCTGCAGCCGGAAATGGGGATAGAAACTGGCCACGCCATGAGCTTCGTAGAGGGGAATGCCCTTGCGTTCCGAAAGGGATTTCAATTCCTCTTCGGGCAGATAGCCGTGACGCGCCTGTATTTCCTTCAGATCGTCGATTAACATGTACTCGGGCCGGTAGGGCGTCAGTTACAAGGGGAGTCGGTGTATCGATGTGTTCCATTCAGACCCGCACAAATCGACGATTCGAAACGCCGCGGGTTCGTCCGTCGCGATGACGCGGGTGCCGTCCGGCTTGACCACGGGGTCCTTGCGGAACTGCAGACCCACGCTCGGAGCGATAAGGACCGTCGCATGATCCAGTTCGATGCGAAAGTCGTAGTGGAGGTGACCGCACAGAATCAGCCGCAACGAAGCATGGGCGTTGCATATCCGAAGAAACCGGCCGCCATCCTTCAGAATCAGCTTATCCATCCACGCGACGCCCACCGGTACCGGCGGGTGGTGCATGCATACAGTGGCAGGCAAATCGTACGACAGCTCCTGTTCCAACCAGTCCAGTTGAACATCGTCCAGTCTTCCCTCCACCTCCCCCTCTTCGTAGGTATCGAGCACGATTATCCGGTGGCCACACCGGTCCAGCGCGTAATAATACGGGGCCGGATTCGCGGCGGTTTCGTCCAGCATGACCCGGCGGAAAACCGGACTGTAATCGTGATTGCCCATGGCCATGAAACAGGGAAAGCGAAGGCTGGCAAGGGTGTTTTTCAGCGTCAGGTAGGATGCTTCGGACCCATCATTGCTCTGATCGCCCGTCATGACGACGAGATCGGGTGCGGGGCTAAGCCGGTTTACCGCATCTATGGCGGCCTGAAGTCGTCCCAGGGTGTCCTGGCCGTGTACGGGCTGTTGCGCCGCTGGAACGATATGGGGGTCGGAGAGTTGTACGATGCGCATGGATCAGCTCTTCCAGTCCTTTACCAGTTGAAGCAGCAGCCGCACCCCCACGCCCGTGGCTCCTTTCGGACAATAGGCCCTGGTCGATTCCGTGTAGGCCGTGCCCGCGATGTCGAGGTGCACCCAGGGGCGATCGACGAACTTCTGCAAAAAGGCGCCGGCGGTCAGGGCGCCCCCCCATCGGCCGCCGGTATTCTTGACGTCGGCGATATGGCTCTTGATCTGATCGTGATATTCCTTCCACAGCGGCAGCGGCCACACCCGCTCACCTGTGACCTCGCCGGCCAAGCGAACCCGGTCCAGCAACGTTTCGTCGTTGCCCATCATCCCGGACGCGGCGTGGCCGAGGGCCACGACGCAGGCCCCCGTCAACGTGGCGAGATCGATCACGGCCGCCGGCTCGTACCGTTCCGCGAATCCCAGGGCATCGGCCAATACGAGGCGCCCTTCGGCGTCCGTGTTGATGACTTCGATTGTCTTCCGTGAGAGGGTCGTAATGACGTCGCCGGGCTTCAACGCCCTGCCGTCCGGCAGGTTTTCGGTGGCCGGAATGAGTCCGACCACGTGGACGGACGGTTTCAGCATGCCGATCGAATGCATGGCGCCGATCACGGCCGCCGCTCCCGACATGTCGTGTTTCATGTCTTCCATGCCACCGCTCGGCTTGATGGATATCCCCCCGCTGTCGAAAGTGATGCCTTTTCCGATGAACACGAGGGTATCCCGGCCGTCGGCAGGTTCGCCGTACTCCAGCACGATGAAACGCGGAGGTTCCTCACTGCCGGCGTTGACGGCGATCAGAGCGCCCATGCCTTCTTTTTCGATTTGCTTTCGGGTCAGGATCCGGCAGGTCAGGCCGGTATCAGACGCCATTCGACGGGCGGCGGCGGCCAGCTTGCGCGGCGGCAGTGCGTTTCCGGGCGCATTGGACAGATCCCGCGCCAGAATCGTACCCGCGGCGGTTACTCGCCCGGCTTCGATCCCGCCCCTGATGTCACGGGCCTGCGCGCGTTGCTGGATCAGAACCGTCAGGCTCTCGAGACTGGATCCATCAGATCCATCGGTCTTGAAATCATCATATCTGTAGGCGCCCAGCAACAACCCTTCTACAACCGCCTGCGCGCAGTCTTCAGGGAGAAGGCCCTGGACGTCCAGCCCGTGTATGGCCGTCGAAAGTTCCGTCACGCCGAGTTTCATGGCCTTTTTTACGGCGATGCCCGAAGCGCGCCGGGCCGATTCCGGATCGAATACATCCCGGCTTCCGAGCCCGACCAGGATAACCCGGCCGGGAGGCGCCAGGCCTCTTGGATACAGTACCGTGACTTCCTCGCCATTCCCCTTGAAATCCCCCATCGCCAGTATTTCGCGCAGATAACGGCGAAGAGCGGATTCCATGGCGAGGGAGTCGCCTTCCGCGAGTTTGTCCTCTTTGAACAACCCGATGACTACGGTGGTATCGATTTCAGATCCGATACGTCCGACTTTCAATTCGATTTGCATGCGTCTTCCGTTCCGGACAACGGCTGGCTGCCCGTCCTGTGCCGGCCTGTCAGATTGGCTGGACCTCATGCGATCCGGTCTACATGGAGTCAATGATGGCATCCGCAGGCAGGTCCGCATGGGGCGGAGGACACGGATGCCGTTGCCGCCGGTGCGTCTTTCGCCGATACTGCGGTGGAAAAGGCGGAAAACTTCTTGACGACTTCGTTTTCCGAGCACGCGGGGCAGGCGATGTTTTCCGAAGTTTCCGCGTTCTTTACGAGCACTTCGAAGTCTTCATCACACTTCACGCAGTAATACTCGAATATCGGCATGTTCATTCACCTTCCGCATCGGGGTCCCGCCACGTTTGATCGCAACCCGGCCTGGTCGATCATCTACGACCCGCCGGTGGTTTCCGCAGGTTGTCCTGTTTCCTTTTCTTCGCGCCTGGTTCGATAGGCGCGGTCGAGCAGCTCCACGGGATGCAGGACCTCGATTTCCCGTCCCTCCCGGCGTATACCATGCTGAATCTGCAATATGCATCCCGGGTTTCCGGTCGCCACCACGTCGGGTTGCGCCTGCCTGACGTGACCCATTTTCCGGGCAAGCAGCCTGTCCGCCATGTCGGGATGAGTGATATTGTACACCCCCGCGCTCCCGCAACACCAGTCCGATTCCTCCAGTTCAACGAGTTCCAGACCGGGTATTCGGCTCAGCAGGTCACGGGGCTGATCGCGGACGCGCTGCCCGTGGGCGAGATGGCAGGCGTCGTGATAGGCGACCCGTACGGCGACGGTACCCATCTCCGCTTTGGCCGGTATCTCGGCAAGAAACTCGTGCACGTCCTTTACCATGTCGGAAAATGTAAGGGCGCGGTCCCGGTACACCGGATCGCCGGCAAGAAGGTCTCCGTACTCTTTCAACTGGGCCCCGCAACCCGCGGCGTTGATGATGACGGCATCCACTTTCGCGTCTTGGAAAGCGTCAATGTTCTTCCGGGCGAGCGTCTGCGCGGTACCGTGTTCCCCGCTGTGTACCTGAAGCGCACCGCAGCAGGTCTGTTGACGGGGAATCACGACGTCGCATCCGTTTTCGTTCAACACGCGCGCCGTGGCGACGTTTACGTGGGTGAACATCTCGTTCATCACGCAACCCGTTACCATGCCCACGCGGTAGGCCGCCTCTCCGCGGGCCGGCATGAAGGGCTTCAGTTGACCCTTCAATGACGAACCGGGCAGGGAAGGCATCATGGATTCCATGTCGCGCAGGCGGGACGGAAGCAGTTTCGTCAATCCCAGCCTGCGAACCAGCCACTGCAGCCCCGTCAGCTGGTAAATACGCATGGGAAGAAAAACGGCGGATAGCTTGAAACGCGACGGCAACAGCTTTTCAAAAACGAGCCACCTGAGCGCCCTGTCGGAAGCGGACCGGGGACGCTTTTCGATGATCTCGGCGCGTGCCGCCTCTACCAGGCTGCCGTAGTGGACGCCCGCGGGACAGGCCGTTTCACACGCCCGGCAGTTCAGGCACTGGTCAATGTGCGTCTCGAAATTGTCCGTGAGTGCTATGCGCCCGTCCGCATAGGCCCGCATCAGGTGGATGCGGCCCCGGGGGGAATCCATTTCGAGGCCGAGTTCCGAATACGTCGGGCAGGCCGGCAGGCACAGACCGCAGTGTACGCAGTCGAGGAACTTGTCGTATTCGCGTGCCAGTCTGTTCTGCGTGGTCATACGGCACGAATCCCGATCTATCAGGTAGCAGGAGCCCGCAATCCGGACCGGCACGGCCATGTCGACCACGCCGGGCAGTTCGAGGGGTGAAGCAGGGATCCTGGCTTGCTTCACACGGGAATGATCCGTTACATAACAACGGATTACACGCATGATGTCAAGCAATTTGTCGAATCGGGAAGGTTGATTTAACCCTTCCGTTTTTGCACTTTCAACATAACTTCATAGGGGGCCGGCGCCTGGAAACAACCGGATCCGTGTACCGTGTCGACCAGCGTGGAAGGAGCGCATTCCATGTCCGCATTTGAAGGTATTCTGCCTGCCATCATCACCCCGATGACCAGCGACGGCGCCTTCCACGAGGAAGCGTTCCGCAAGGTCATGGAATTCAACATAGCGGCCGGCGTCCATGGATTCTGGGTCGCCGGCGGCACGGGGGAAAGCATACTGCTCAGCGACGAGGAGAACATGCGGATCGCCTCGGCGGCGGCGGACCAGTCCCGGGGCCGCGTAAACAACATCATGCACGTCGGCGCCGCGACCACGGAAAGGGCGGCCCGTCTTGCCGAACATGCCGCCCACGCCGGCGTAGAGGCCATTTGCTGCGTGCCGCCCTTCTTCTACGGACGAACGCATCAGGCGATCGCCGAGCATTACCGTATTGTGGCTGCTGCCGCGGACCTGCCTCTCTTCGTCTACAATCTGCCCCAGTCCACGGGCGTGGAGATCACCCCGGAACTGATGCGCCGGATCCAAGACCGGGTGCCGCAGTTGCGTGGACTAAAGCACTCTTCACCTGTTTTCCCCAACGTAAGGACCTTTGCGGCCATGGGCCTGAGCTGCCTGGTCGGCAATCACCAGTTGATGCTGCCCGCCCTGACGATCGGAGCGGTGGGCTGCGTCGACGGTCCGCCTGTCATAGCGCCGGAATACTGGGTGGAAATCTGGAAGGCCTACCGGGCGGGCGACCTCCAGCGGGCGGAAACCGCGCAGGATCGCGCGAGCCGCCTTTGGGAAGCTCTTGGCGCGTGCGGCGGAGAATTCCATTCCGTTGCCAAGGCCGCGCTCGGCGAGCGGCTGGGGATCGAATGCGGTGCGGCACGGCCTCCGGGTACGCCCATGACCGAAGAACAACGCCAAGCGCTGCGCCGGATCATGGGTGAACTAAGCCTCGTGTGAAGGCCGCGGCCACCGGGCCGCGAGAACCCGGACCGGGCAGTCCTACCGGTGCTCCAGGCGCCGGACGATATCACTCCCCACTTCAACGGTACTCGACGAACCGCCGGTGTCGGGCGTCCGCAACCGGCCTTCACGCAGGTTCTCCGCCACGGCCCTTCGTATGGCCGCTCCCGCTTCCTCCCGGCCCAGAAACTCGACCATCATGGCCGCCGCCAGGATCGTGGCCAGGGGATTGACCTGGCTCTTGCCGATGAGTTCGAAGGCCGAGCCGTGGACCGGCTCGAACATGGAGGGGTGTATGCGTTCCGGGTTGAGATTCGCGCTGGGCGCCAGGCCCATGCTGCCGATGGTAATCGCCGAGATATCGGTGAGGATGTCGCCGAACAGGTTCGATGCCACCACCACGTCGAAATCCTGGGGCCTGCGCACGAAGTCCATGGCCGCCGCGTCGATCAGCAGGGATTCGGTCTCGATATCCGGGTACGCGTCTTTCACGTGCTCGAACACCTCGTCCCAGAAAACCATGCCATAGCCCTGGGCGTTCGACTTCGTGATGGAAGTGACCTTGCGCCTGCCCCCGCGCCGGCGTGCTTCTTCGAAGGCGTAACGGATGATGCGTTCGGTGCCGTGCCGGGTGAAGACGGACGTCTGGACCGCGACTTCCTGGTCGGTCTGGTGATACACCCGGCCGCCGATATCCGCGTATTCCCCCTCGGTGTTCTCCCGGATGACGACCAGGTCTATGTCGCCCGGGCCCTGTCCGGCGAGGGGAGAGCGGACCCCTTCGTAGAGATAGGCGGGCCGAACGCAGGCGTACTGATCATACCGCCGGCGTATGGGGAGAATCAGGTTGTTCAGGGTGATGTAGTCCTGGACTTCCGCGTCGCCTACCGCGCCGAAGAATATGGCGTCGAAGGACGTCAGTTCTTCCAGGCCGCCCTCGGGAATGAACCTTCCCGTGCGCTTGTAGCGATCCGAACTCCAGTCCAGACGGGTGAAACGGAAAGCCGGGTCGCCCAGCGCTTCGAGCACCCGTATGCCTTCCTCAATGACTTCGGGGCCGACGCCGTCCCCGCCGATCACGGCGATCTCGTAGTGTGTCATGTTTGGATGAACCGGTTCGCCTTTCAAGGATTAGCCTTGCAGGGTACGTGTTTCAGAGGAGGTTCTCAGGGCCGGAATCCTTCAGACGAACAGTCGTCGCAGATCCAGGCGGCGCGGGTCACCCCTCCCGCCGGGATTTCCGTGTTGTAGTCCCTGGTGACCGGCACCCCGGTCCTGCCGCAGAAGTCGCATTTGCCTTTCCGATTCCCCGCCGGACGCTCCGCGCGCTTCAGGGAGACCACGTCGTTCTCCAGAAACGGTTCGGCGAACCTTCGCGCGAAACCGAGCACCTGACGGTCGGTTTCGGAGTCCAGCGCGCGCCTGACGATGGGTTCGAAGGCCGGATCGGTGGGACACCCGCCGTCTTCCAGCGTATGCCAGGCGCGGCGCCGGACGCGGGCGTCTTCATCTTCCATCATCCGGTAGAGCGCCTGCCAGACCTCCTCGTTGCGGTGGCGGACGTGACACGGGCACATATAAGTGGCGGCGACGATCCGGTCCTCGGGATCGGCGCTCTCGGACAGGAGCAGGAGCTCGCCGATTTCTTCCCTGCTCACGCGCTCTTCGCCCGGCTTCCGCCAGGCCTTCTGATGGCGATTGAGTCCCTGGTTTTGTCGCGCCATAGCGGTATCCCCGCGGTTACAACTGCTGTACGGGATTGGAAAGCACGCCGATCTCCGGCGACGAAATGACCACGATGTCGCCTTCCCGCAGGCCGAGGTCGTTCGGCACGATGATGCCCGTGCCCGTGGAGACGACCGTGCCCGACGGAATGAGATTATCCCGGTACAGATATTCGTTCAGTTCGTCAAAACTGCGCGCCAGCTGAGAGGTGTTGGCCTCCCCCTCGAAAACGACGGCGTCGTCCCGGAGAATCCGGCATCGGATGTCAATATCGTAAGGATCGTCGATCGCGTCCGCCGTGACGAGCGTAGGGCCGAGCGCGCAGCATCCCTGGTAGATCTTGGACTGGTTCAGATACAGGGGGTTTTCCTTCTCGATATCCCAGGCCGAAACATCGTTGCACAGGGTATAGCCCACGATTTCACCCTCGTCGCCCAGCACGTAGGCGAGTTCCGGCTCGGTGGCCGTAAACTTAGAATCGCCGCGTACGCAGATCGGCGCGTTGGGGCCCGAGCAGCGGGAGGCGGTGGCCTTGAAGAACGATTCCGGCCGGTCGGAGTTGTATACCTGGTCGTAGATGGTCTGTTGAGCGTCATCGTCCCTGAACTCGGCGCTGCGCTTGTAGGTCACGCCGAACCCCCACACTTCGGGAGAAAAAAGCGGTACCATCAGGTGCGGGAAGCCCACGTCCGGCGCCACATCCAGCGATTCGTAGGTAAATCCCGCCAGTTGTCCGTCGTAGTCGTTCACTGCGCGATCGACCAGCGCCGCCAGGGAGAGGCGCGCCGCGCCGGCCACGTGCATCAACTCGTTGACGGTTTCCACTTCCGGCATGATCTCGGTAAGGTCGATGATATGATCGTCCTGGACGATGCCCACGCCGGATTCCTGGCCGGGTTCGTAGAATTGAACCAGTCTCATGCGATTTCCCCGGATTGGATTGATGTGTTTCGACAGTTACATGCCCGACTCGAGCACAGGTAGAAGATAGAAGTCCGGGGACCGGTGTAAAGGGAATTCTCCCCGGCATTCGAAGGGTTAATGCTTGATTGGTGCAACACCGTCCGTTACAATAATTGTTGAAGTGTCGGCGCCGCGGCGGTGTATATTACAGCGTTTGCCGGCGGAGCCTCCAGTGCGTTACATAATGCAAGTCCAATGCGTCACATAATGCAACAAGGAACACGTACCTGGTGATTTACCTGATTCGGGCCGCCATCGTCCTGATCGTCATGCTGGCGGTCACCCTGCCTGCTGCCCGCGGTCAACGAACCCCCGACTCTCCCGTGACAAGCTGGCGCAAGCTCGATACGCGCATGACCGACAACTGCGCCCTCTGCCATCAGCGGCTGGGCGAACCCCTCGCGAAACCGGTGGCGGAATGGCAGGGCAGCATACACGCCTGGCGCGGCGTCTTCTGCGACACCTGCCACGGAGGCGATCCCACCAGCACCATTCTCACGGTGGCCATGGGAGAGCAGAACGGGTTCATGGACGCGCCGCTGCCCGAGGCCATTCCGGAGGACTGCGGGCGCTGCCACCCGGAGGCGCTGGAAAGCTTCTGGGAAAGCGCCCATGGGGACCTGTTCGAAGCCAATGACTTCGAACCCGGCTGCGTCACCTGCCACAACAGCCACGACGTCCGGGAGGTCCATATCGACATGGTGTCTATGACCGCGCCCTGCGGCGAATGCCACGACCAGGATTATATCGACGAGGTCCGTATCCCGCTGGAAGATACCGACACGCGGATCAACGCATTGCACGCCCAGATCCTCGCCATCCCCAGGGACAACCCCAACGCGCCTTATCTCCGAAACCGCCTCCTGCGCGTCCGTCAGCAGTTCCGCGGCCTGGCGCACTACCTGGCCACCAATACGATCGTCACCAAAAGACAGGGTATCGACCGGGAGCTCGATTACATCGAATTCATGCTCCATTTCGACGACAGCACGGTCGAAGGAAAGTAGCCGAAGTCCGTAACCTGTCTCCCCCATTCCCCCGTGACCGGCCAGGCCGGGAGTTCGGTCAACACCGCCAGAGAGCGAACCGGTCCGGGAGTTCGGCCAACGCCGCCAGAACGCGGGCCGTGCCGGATACGCGTGATTAGTCGGGCGATGCGGCGATTCCCGAGGTTATTTCTATTGACATTCAGGGTGTGCGCCGCTAATTTTGACAGGCTTTGCAAAGCAAGGCTGCCGAGGTAGCTCAGGCGGTAGAGCAGTGGACTGAAAATCCATGTGTCGACAGTTCGACTCTGTCCCTCGGCACTATCCATAGTACAAAGAATCTCCAGCATTGTAACCGGCCGGTAAGCCAGCCTGACCCGGCGAACCGCATCCGTCTGCGCGCCGAAGCCGGTCGACTCCCATCGCGGTGACAACAGCTCTCCCAAACGCCGCGGGACCTGAAACCTTCTTCCACTGCAACCTTTCTCCAGCCGGTCGAGTCGAAACTATCGACATCAGCTTTCAAGTACGGCCGATCGCGCACGTCGAAAGCATACCCGGTCATTCAATGACGAGCCCGTTCAACCCGTAGCCCACCTACGCTGGAGTACAATACGATCATGTTCCGGAACTATCTCACGATAGTCTATCGTAACACCTTGCGCCACAAGGGATACGCCGCAATCAACGTCCTGGGTCTCGCCATCGGGATGACATGTTGCATCCTGATCCTGCTGTACATTCAGGACGAACTCGGTTATGACCGATATGCGTCGCGTCACGACCGGATCTACCGGCTCGCCATGTCGATCAAAACCGTGGACAGGGCGGAAACCCGAACCGCACGGAGCCCGACGGCATGGGGCTGGATGCTGACCGACGCTTTCCCGGAAGTCGAAGGATTCACCCGCTTAAAAACCCCGCTGGTCTCCTGGCAGGTCACCTACGTGGAAGGCAACAAACGGTTCAACGAACCGGGTTTCTACTTCGCGGATCCAGGCATACTGGATTTGTTCGAATTCAGACTGATACGCGGCGACGCGAACACGGCCCTGAACGCCCCCAATACCGTGGTTCTGACCGAAACCACGGCGACCCGGTACTTCGGAAGCGACGAAGCCCTGGGCAAGGTGATCCGGCTCGATAACACCTACGACCTGACCGTTACGGGCGTAATGGAAGACGTGCCGCGCAATTCCCATATGACCTTCGGCTTCCTGGGGTCCTTCGAAACACTCAACGTCAACCCCATCTACGGAGGAACGGATTACGGAAGGAACACGCAGAACTTCGTGCCGGACCTGTATACCTATCTCCTGCTTGCCGACGGTTACCCGCCCGAGTCTCTCGATCCGAAACTTGCGGAGTTCATCGAATCGCGCTACGGGCCGGTCCTGAATCAGCTCAACGCCCAACTCGAAGCCGTCCTTCAGCCGTTGACCAGCATTCACCTGCATTCGGACCTCGACGGGGAACTGGGCACGAACAGCGATATCGCCTATATCTACATCTTCTCGGCCGTCGCGTTCTTTCTCCTGTTGATCGCCTGCATCAATTTCATGAACCTGGCGACGGCCCGCTCCGCCGGCCGGGCCCGGGAAGTAGGCATCCGCAAGGTACTGGGGGCGTTCCGCGTTCAGTTGATTGGTCAGTTCATGGGCGAATCCACGATCATGGCGGTGCTTTCCCTGGTCGTGGCCACGGGCCTGGTCTATGCGTTTCTCCCCGCGTTCAACGCCCTGGCCGGCAAGGACCTGGTCTTTGCCTTCGACGATATCAGTATGGCATTCGGCCTGATCGGGATCGTGGCGCTGGCCGGCGCGCTGGCCGGCAGCTACCCGGCGCTGTTCCTGTCTTCGTTCCAGCCTGTCTCCGTGCTGAAGGGCTCCTCCCGGGCGGGCGCGGTGAATACGAACCTGCGGAAGATACTGGTCGTGCTGCAATTCGTGATATCGGTCGTGTTCATCATCGGCACGGGCGTAGTGGCGGACCAGATGCGGTTCGTGCAGGATAAGCACCTGGGGTTCGACAAAGCACAGCTGGTGGTCATGCCCCTCGGAGATCCGAGGCAGCGCCTGATATACAACGCCTACAAGGACAAGATCGCCCACTCCCCCAACGTTCTAGGCGTTACGGTGGCAAACGAAATGCCGGGCGGCCTGGTGAACGACATCCTCTTTACCCCGGACGGCGCCCCGGACGAGGAACTGGTCCGCATCAACAACATGTGGATCGATCACGACTTCATCCGCACGATGGGCATCGAACTCACGGCGGGACGGGATTTTTCCAGATCCTTCCCCACGGATACGCTGCAGGCGTTCGTCATCAACGAGGCCGCCGTGAACTGGCTCGGCTGGGAAGGCGCTCCGCTCGACAAGAAAATCCGCCTGGGGAACTTCAAGGACGGCCGGGTCATCGGTGTCGTAAGGGACTTCCACGTGCGGTCGCTGCACAGCGGCATCGAACCGATGATGCTGCAGCTGGCGCCCGGCCCGGACCCGCTCCACTATCTCGCCATACGGATTGCCCCGGATGACGTGGCCGGAACGATGGGATTCCTGGAAAGCAACTGGCGCGAGATCTATCCGGATGATTCGTTCACGTATTCGTTTCTTGACGAGGACTTCAACCGCCTGTATCAGAATGAAGCGCGGCAGGGGCGCATCTTCCGAAGTTTCTCCATCCTGGCCGTTTTCATCGCGTGCCTTGGTCTGCTGGGGCTGGCCTCCTTCACGGCGGAGCAGCGAACCCGGGAAATCGGCGTGCGGAAAGTGCTGGGCGCATCCGTTTCCAGCATCGTCGCGCTGCTTTCGAAAGAGTACGTCAGACTGGTCGTGTACGCGAACCTCATTGCCTGGCCCATCGCTTATTTCATGATGAGCGACTGGCTCGACGGCTTCGCTTACAGTACGGACCTTTCGCTCGGGATCTTCGTACTGGCGGCGGCACTGGCCATAACCGTCACGATGCTTACGGTAAGCTACAGAGCCGTCGGCGCCGCCCATACCGATCCCGTGGACGCGCTGCAGCACGAGTGAACCGTCGCCGTCTCCGCGTCAATTTCAGGTTTGACGGCCTTCCCGTTCAATTGTAGATTCCATCGACTCGAAGAAATTCATCGGGCGGGTATCGTCGCAGTACCATGCGACCATAACGTCGGACATCGCGGCACATCACGCGAGAATTTGAAGCCGCACGGGAAAGACAGCGCTGATCGTGGCTACGAAAACCTATGCTTCGCTGCCTTACACCGAACCAGCCAACCTTGTCCGGGATTTCGCCAGCCGCGGCATTGTCGCCCTTCCGCCGGAAGGCCTCGGCATCCCCGAAGAGATACATCATCGAATATACAGCCAGGAAAAGCAGGCCTACCTGGCCAGAAAGCCGGTGACGCCCGGCGGCATACCGGACGTTCTCAAGGTCATCAACGCCCCGGGCGTGGTCGATGCCTGCAACCGGATCGTGGGCCGCAACTGGGCCATTGTGCCCTTTACCCACAATGCCTCCTTCGCGAGCGGTGCCCGGGACCAGCACTGGCACAAGGACGACAACGGGCCCTACAACGCCCGCAAGCAGCGCCACCACCAAGCCGTGCAAATCGAAATGCTGTACTATCCCCAGGACGTGACCGAAGTCATGGGGCCCACGGCCACCATACCCTATTCCCACTACTGGACCTTCAATCACGAAGAAAACCACGACAACTTCGCCGGCGCCGACCACCTGGATTTCGAATACCAGATCAGTGGCCTGGAAGGCGTCCCGGTCAGCGGTCCCGATTCCGAATACGACTGGGAAGATGTCGTCAATCGGCGAACGGCCCATGACGTCCGGATGAGGGAAGCGGTAACCAACACCCGGTGGCCGCTGGTAGCGCCCTTTGAAGCGGCGCCGCTGCGGGCGGGGAGCGTACTGTTCTATTCCCACAACACGTTCCACCGGGGGAATCACCGGAGAGACGACTGGCGCCTGTGGGATGATCATCCCCGCTTCATGTGGCGATTCTGGATCTATCGGACCACCGAACCGGACGGGGTCGCTGGGAGTGAGCCCGAAGAAATCGCCTGGCGCGATCTAGGTGTCGATCCCCTGACCGGGGTTGACCTGCGGGAGGCGGACGACGACACGATCGTGGTCTGGCGCTATCATAGTCACTGGATGCGGACGGGGCGGACGCCGCCGCCACGGCCTGAAACCAGCGCGCTCTCCTCGACGGAACGCGATGCCGACGCACGGGACCTGCACGAACAGTTGCACGCGGCGGGGGACGAAGCGGAGCCCCGGCGCATCGGCGCCGCCTACAAGTTCGCCTCGCTCGGGGACGACGCCCTGGCCGTGAAGCATCTCGGGGCAGCGCTCTACAGCCACCGGGAAAGCGTCCGCCGGGCGGCGACGTACGGCCTGGTCGCCGTCGGCGAGCAGGCCACGGATACCTTCCTTGAAGCCACGGCCTCTCCCGTCAAATGGGTAAGGAAGGCGGGGGTTTACGGTTTGGGTGACTGCGCGCCGCTCACCGGCGAAGTATTGGAATCCGCCGCTTCGCTCCTCCATCATGATCCCTCTGTTTACGTCCGCGCCGTTGCCGCGGGTACTCTGGGGTGCCTGGGACGCCGCGCCGCGGGGACGGGTAATGGCGTTGCCCTGATCCCGGACTGTCTCGAAGCGCTCATCCTCAGCCTCGAACGGGAGGAGAACCGGCTAAGCATGGATCTGGCCCAGAAGCGGAGCATCAAGTTTGCGCGGCCCACCGACGAGTGCGACGTCTGCGAAGGAAACGGCGTCGATATGGGGCTGGACCGATTCGAGCCGGTGCGATCGGCGGTACGGGAGAACGCCCTCTGGTCCATGGTCATCCTCTGTTCCCACGGAGCTCACCTGGCGGGCAACGCCCTTGATGCCACGATCAATGTCCTGATCACGGTAGTGCGCTGCGACAAAAACGTCATCTGCGTGGGACTGGCGATGGATGCCCTCGGTCGCCTGGCGAACCTGGAAACCCGTGAGCCGGCACCCGCCTCCCTCGAGCGACTGCGGGCAGGCCTGCTTGAGGTTCTCGGCGACTCCCCGATCCGGTGCTGGGAGTCCCTTGTCCGCGGCGGTCTGAGTACGGAGCATCTTTCCACGTGCTCCGAAGCCGGCTAGCCCGGCCCTCCCATTTCCGTACAGCCATGTGCGCAGCGTACCGTACGTCCTGGACCGTACAGCGCTTAAAGCCACATGTTACCGAGGTGATGACCGTGCCGCATATCCTCGTCGATGACATCGTCAAGACCTTCCGTATCGCCCAGCGCCGGTCCGGGCTCTGGGGCGCCTTCCAGGGCGTCCTTCGCCGTGAATACCGGACGATCAAGGCCCTTGACCGCGTCTCCTTCGAACTGGCGCAGGGAGAACTGGTGGGCTATATCGGTCCTAACGGGGCGGGCAAGTCCACCACGGTAAAAGTCCTCTCCGGCATCCTGGTGCCCGATTCGGGTCAGTGCGCGATCGACGGACGCATCCCGTGGAGGGACCGGATCGCCAACGCGGCCAACATCGGCGTGGTGTTCGGCCAGCGGACCCAGTTGTGGTGGGACCTGCCCGTGATCGAATCCTTCGACCTGCTTCGGGATATCTACAGGGTTGGCGGAAGGGAATACGAACAGGCCAGGGATGAACTCGCGTCGCTCATGGACCTGGAACCCCTGTACGATGTCCCGGTACGCCAACTCAGTCTCGGGCAACGCATGCGGTGCGACCTGGCCGCGGCCCTCCTGCACGCACCTTCGGTGCTTTTCCTTGACGAGCCCACCATCGGCCTGGATGCCGTTTCGAAGCTCGCTGTACGGGATTTCATCAAGCGACTGAACCGGGAACGGGGCGTTACCGTCGTGCTGACCACCCACGACATGGACGATATCGAGGCCTTGTGCGAACGGGTGATGGTGATCGGTCACGGTCGCATCCTGTCCGACAGCACACTGAACGACCTGCGCGCCCGGGTGACCCGGGAGCGTCGTCTCATCATCGATCTGCTTGACGATGGCCGGAAGATTGAGGATCCGGACGTTACCTTCATCTCGCGAAGCGGAAACCGCGTCCACCTGCAGTTCGATCCGGACCGTGTGCAGACTGCGGCCCTGGTCAGCCGGATTACGGCGAAGTACAGCATCAAGGATCTCTACGTCGAGAATCCCCCGATCGAGGAGATCATTTCCCGGTTGTACGACGATCACGAACTCCGTTGAAATCAGAACAGGTATGATCCAGCCGTTCATCCTCCCATACACCGCCGTGCTGTCCGCCCGGTTCCGCATGATCCTCCAGTACCGGGCCGCGGCCATTGCCGGGTTCGTCACGCAGATCGGCTGGGGCGCGATCCGCGTCATGGCCATGGAAGCGTTCTACCGGTCCACGAACGCCCCCCAGCCCATGCACCTCGAGGACGTGGTGACCTATGTATGGCTGGGCCAGGCGCTGCTCGGCCTGCTGCCGTGGAATCCCGACACGGAAATCCGCGCCATGGTGCGTTCGGGTACCGTGGCCTATGAACTCGTCCGGCCGGTAAACCTCTACACGTACTGGTTTTCCCGGTCGCTGGCATTCCGGATCGCGCCGACGTTCATGCGTTCCATCCCGCTTGCGATCCTCGCGTTGCTGTTTTTCGGGATGCAGGCTCCCACCTCGCCCGAAGCCCTGGTTTTCTGGCTTGCGGCGACCCTCGGCGCGGTACTGCTCAGTACGGCCCTTACCGTGATCCTGTCCATCACGCTGATGTGGACGATTTCAGGGGAAGGCGTGGCCTTTCTGGTTTCACCGGTCATCTATCTGTTGGCGGGGATGGTCATCCCCCTACCGCTCTTCCCCGACTGGGCGCAGCGCATACTCGAAATCCTGCCGTTCCGCGGTATCTGCGACGCGCCGTTCAGGCTGTACATGGGCCATATCCCGGTCACGGAAGCCTGGGCCGTGCTTGTTCACCAGCTGGTCTGGATCGTTATCCTGGTCGCATTCGGCGCGTGGTTGCTCTCGAGAGCAACCCGCCGGCTGGTCGTTCAGGGGGGTTGAGGCATGGCGAACCCGCTTGCCCTGTACACCCACTACGTGAGCATCTCCCTGCGGGGCCAGATGCAGTACCGTGTTTCGTTCCTGCTGGGCACGGTGGGGCAACTGCTCGGCACGGGGGTGGAGTTCATCGGCATTCTGGCCCTGTTCGACCGTTTCGGCAGCCTTGTCCAGTGGTCGCTCGCCGAAGTCGCCTTCTTCTACGGGATCGTCAACGTGGCCTTTGCCTTCACCGATGCGTTATCCCGAGGTTTCGACCACGTGGGCCAACTGGTCCGCACCGGCGAGTTCGACCGCATGCTGCTCCGGCCCCGGAGCACCGTGCTCCAGCTGATCGGGCAGGAATTCACGTTGAAGCGGCTCGGCCGGTTCATCCAGGGCGGCGGCGTCCTGCTCTGGGCGACACTCTTCCTGGACATCGAATGGTCGGCCGCGACAGTGGCGTTGACAGCGGTAACGGTGATTTGCGGCGCCTGTTTCTTCCTGGGGCTTTTTATCAACATCGGCACGGTGTCTTTCTGGACCACGGAGACCCTCGAGCTCATGAACGTATTGACCTACGGGGGCATCGAGGCTTCGAAATACCCCTTGTCCATTTACAGAGCCTGGTTCCGCCGGTTCTTCACCATGGTGATCCCCATGGGCTGCGTGACCTATTTCCCGGTCCTCGCCATCCTTGGCCGGCCAGATCCGCTCGGTACGTCACTCGCATTTCAATACACGGCTCCCATGTTCGGCCTGCTTTACTTCATCCTGTCGTTGTTCATCTGGCGACTCGGACTCCGGCACTATCGTTCGACGGGCAGCTAGCACGCCCACCGGTTCAACAGCCCAGTTCAACAGATCAGCGCTACAGGCCAGCTCGACGGCCCAACCGGCGCGCCGTCCTTCTTGACGATATCGTGAGTCCCGTATTTATTGGTCCGATATGGCAAACAACAGGCAGTATCGGTCCAATACCCTGTTCGTCGGCACGCGCGGCGTCAAGGAGTACCGGGCAAGCATACCCTGCTGGGTGAACGCCTCCGATACCGTGCTCGAAATCGGCTGCGAATGGGGTACGACCACCACGATCATCGCCGAACACGCCGCGGCCGTAATCGGTACGGACGTAAGTCCGGTAGTGATCGATCGGGCCCGGGAACGCCATCCCCACCTCCGGTTTGAAACATTGGACGCATTCGACGTGAGGGCGGCGCTCGAACTGAATGAGGAATTCACCAAGATCTACATTGACATGTCGGGTATATCGGGTTACCGGTCCCTGCTGGACCTGATCGCGCTCCTGAACAGCTACGCCGCCGTACTGAGACCGGAAGCGATCGTGGTCAAGAGCGGCGCGTTGAAGCACTTCGCCTCCCGTTGCATCCCTTTTGGGGAACATGGAGCCTGGCATGAGTGAGCACGTGACGGCCGGTGTTTCTCCCGCTGCCGGTCAGCGAAAGACCGGCATTCTCGTTCATGGATACAATCTGAACGCCGAACGGTGGGAGTCCGTGGCGTGGGGAGAAACGCCGGACCGGTTAGGCCGGGTGCCCCTGGGCGTGTTTGTCGCGTTGTGCGAGCAGGCTGATGTAATGGTTTTCGGTTCGGGCGCGTCCAGAAAGAATGGCATGTTGGAATCAGAGGCGACGGCCCGGTTGTTGCGGGAACGGTTCGACGAACTCGTGGGTTTTTCGGTTTTTGAGAAACACCTGCCCGAATTAAAGCACCCGGATTCATCCGGTCTGTACAGGAAACAGATCGAGTCCGTACTGCGCCTGGATACCGAATCGCAAAACACCCGGGAGGAAATAGCCCACGCCGGCCGCGTGTTCCTCGACCGGGGGGTGGAGCGGATCATCCTCGTTTCGAGTCCGACCCATCTTCCCCGGTGCCTGAGGGACGCCTGTACGATCTTCGAAGAGAGCAGGGAGCTGTCCCGGTTGAGGCACGGTCTATATGCCGTACCGAGTGTTACGGGTTACGTGGGATACACGGCGGCCGACGTCGCCATTTTCGAGCCGCCACACCGTCCGGACCGCTCCGGATCGAACATCAGCGGCGTGGTGGCGCGTATTCACGATATCCCGGAATCCGGGCGGGAGAGGTTCGTCCGGCGGCTGGATGACCTTCTGGCGGAATTTAAAGTATAATCCAGCGTTCGGCGACTGAACCAGGACGCAGCAGGGCAATCAGGAGGCACAGGCATGATGACTCCGGAACAACGGTACCTGTTCGACGTGTTCGGCTACCTGCACATCGAAAACGCGCTTTCGAAGCAGGAACTCGCGGCCTGCCAGCGCGCGTCGGACCGGTACATGAACACCCCGGAGGACCGGCTGCCGCCCGGATTCGGGTTCGACGGCAAGCGGCATCTCCACGGTTTCGCCTTCGACAAGTCGCTCGAAGGGTTGACCCGCCATCCGTCGATCTGGCCCATCGTGCGGGAACTCACCAACGACAAGCCCAGGCTGATCAGCGGCACCCTCCAGGTGGACCGTCCCGGGGAATCGGCCGTGGGCGGACTGCACTGCGCCAGGGAAGGATTCGGCTGGGAAAGCACTCGCTACGAGACTCATCACGGCCGGGTCTATTGCGACGATATCATCGTCTTCCCCTACCTGGACGACGTATTGCCGGGCGACGGCGGTCTCATCGTGCTGCCCGGATCCCACAAGGCGAATTTCCCCCGCCCCGAAAACCTGTTCAACAACGGACTCATGCACGGCGTGGAGGATCTCGCACCGGGCGTGGTCAACATCACACCCAGGGCGGGCGACAGCATCGTGACCTCGGAACTCATGACCCACGGCATTCTCGAATGGCGGCCCAGGGACCGTATCCGGCGCATCCTGGTGCTGCGTTACAAGCCCCAGCACGCCGGGCTCGCGATGCCCTTTCCGGACGAAATCAAGGCCGTGCTGTCCCCCGAGACGCGGGAACTGATCGAGACCGCCCACTACAACCACGTCAAGCGTATCGTGAAAGACGACCAGGACGACGGTTTCCAAGGAGCGTCTGAATGAACATCCGAAACATCCATGCCTTCATCGTGGACCTGTCCAGAGCCAGGAAAGCGGTCAAATCGTCGCTGCAGAGAAAAGGACGCCAGCCGGCGGGCCCCATGGACCGGTACCCGGAGTACCGGGGCAGGCGCGGGGCCGCGGGACCCTCCTGGCCATCCGCGGCGTGTATCGTCGAAGCGGACGACGGATCCTTCGGTATTGGGCTGACCCAGCACAGCGGTCCCATCCTCCCCGTAATCAACGAACATTTCAGGACGTTATTGACGGGACAGTCCGTCATGGCGACGGAAAAGTGCTACGATCTCATGGTTCGCGCGAGCGCCGCCTACGGAAGCCAGGGCGCGACGAGCTACGCCATCAGCGCCGTGGACCTCGCCCTGTGGGATCTGAAGGGAAAACTGCTCGGCAGGCCGGTGTACGAGTTGCTGGGCGGCCCGCAGAAGGACAGCATCGCCTGCTACGCCACGGGATTCGACATTGAATGGTACCTCGAACTGGGATTCAAGGCGGTAAAACTCCCCATGCCGTATGGTCCGGATGATGGTATCGACGGGTTGAACAAAGCGGTGGAAATGGTGGCGGAAACCAGGGCCGCGATCGGCGACGGAGTCGAATTGATGCTCGATTGCTGGATGGCACAGGACGTGGAATACGCCGTGCGGCTGGGCGAATCGCTCAAGCCCTACCGGTTGAAATGGCTTGAAGACTTACTGATGCCCCAGGATATGAGCGGTTTCGCGGCGGTCCGCCAGAGGCTGCCCGGACAGGGGCTGGCCACCGGAGAGCACTGGTACCTGCCGGAACCGTTTCTCTATGCTGCGGAGCACCGCCTGGTGGATATCTTCCAGCCGGATGTAAAGTGGTGCGGCGGACTCTCCACCGCGGTCCGTGTCTGCCATATCGCCGAAGCCGCCGGCCTGACCGTGGCTCCCCACGGCGCCATGAACGATCCCTACGGCCAGCACCTGGTCTTCGCCATGCCCGCGGCCCGTTGGGGAGAACGCTCCAGCGGGGTGTCTCCGCCCGGAGTCCCCCTTTCCGACATGGTCGAACTGCCGGGGACCGCCGTAATAGAAGACGGCTGCCTGACACCCAGCGACGCCCCGGGATTCGGGATCGAAGCGAACCGGTCCTGGCTGGAGCGCGTGACTGTCTGATCCCGGTACTACCCCTTCTCCCCTGGTTCCGGTTCGTGCGAGACGTGTACCGTCCGGGTAGGAAAAGCAAGCTGAAGCCCGAGCGACTCGACGATCTCCATGACCTTCAGGTTGACGTCCTCCCTGATCCTCAGATACTCGGCCCAATCCGTCGTTGCGGTAAAGTAGTATACCATGATGTCCAGCGAGTTTTCCGCAATCTCGTTGAATCGGACCAGTATGGTCGACTCCTGGCTTACCTCGGGATGGGTGCGAAGCAGTTGCTCTATCCTCGAAACAGCCTCCCTCATCCGTTCCGAAGGCGTATCGTACGTAAGTCCCACCGCGATCCATACGCGGCGATAGGGACGCGACGAGATATTGTCTATCACGAATTCCGCCAGGCGGTTGTTGGGGATGGCAATGAGCGTCTGTTCAAAGGTCCGGATCCGGGTACTACGAAAACCGATGCTTTCGACCACGCCTTCGATCTCCCGGTCCGGCGACACGATCCAGTCTCCCGCGACAAAGGGCCTGTCGACCAGCAGCATGATGGATCCGAAAACGTCGGCCAGGGTCTTCTGGGCGGCGAGCGCCACGGCCAGGCCGCCGATCCCCAGTCCGGCCAGCAGGCCGGACACCGAGTAGCCGAGGTTCTGCAGGATCATCAGCGCCGCAAGGATCCATACCATGATCTGCAAAGCCCGTTCCACGAGCGGAACCAAGTGATCGTCCAGAGTCGTATCCGTCTTGTGCGCCCACTCCTTGAGCATCGACGTAAAGACGTTGACGCACCGAAAGATCATCCAGGCCGTCAAAAGCGAGAAAGGTACCCAGAACCCGGCCCTCAACACCCCCATCACCATTTCGGGCGGGCGCAGCGTATAGATGGCGAGGTATAGACCCAGCACGACGATCACCCATTCGAGGGGTTTCTCGACCGCCATGATCAGCATGTCGTCCAGGCGGGTCGTGGTAACGCGGGCCAACCGTTTGGCGGCGCGGGTCATCAAGTGCTTGAACAGCCATTTAGCGACAAATGTCCCCAGTAGAATCGCGAAGGTTATGCCGATTTCCTCGCCGGTCCACTGCCACGACTGTTCGAGGAGGTTGAAGAGGGTATCCATAGTCCGTTCCTTCCCGCCGGGGCCGGTTCTTCCGGCATTTTTTTGTCGCATCGCCGGCGCCGATGCATATATTTCAAGGGCTGTATCTTAACGCAAGGCCCGTGGACTGTCAAGTTGAGGTCGCCCCGGCAGGATTCGCCCGGGACGGGTAAATTCAAAGGAGGAGGGGTGTGTTGCCTCGCGTCAGCGTCCTGTTTTTCTCAGCCGTATTCATCTGCTTGACCGCCGTGCTCTGCGATGGTTCCGGACTGCCGGAACCGCCCAAATATACCGGTGATCTGCCGGAACTCCGATCGCGCGGTGTGGTCCGCGTAATCGTCCGTCCGGATGCCATGACCCATATGCCCCGGAACGCCGAACCAGTCACGCTCGACCACGATATCGCCAGCACCGTGTCCGAAGACCTGGGACTTGAGCTCAGATTCGTTTCCGCCGCCGACCACTCTACGATGGTCGAGAAACTTCTCCAGGGCGAAGGCGACATCGTCGCAGCTAATCTGACAGACACGCCGGATCGGAGAGCCCGGACAACCTTCTCGGTACCATACCACTATGTCGATGAGTATCTCATCGTTCCCGCGGGGAACTCGGCGCCCGATGAAATCGAAGACCTGGCCGGCGTGGAGATCAGCGTTCGCCCGTCCAGTTCGTATTACCAGACACTGCTCGAGCTTCAGAAGAAGGTGCCGGAACTGCGAATCGGCATGGTCCCGGAAACTATGACCACGGAGCAGATCGTCGACGCCGTTTCCCGCAATGAATACGAAGCGACGGTATGCGATGACAATCTCTGGCAGGCCGTCAAAGCCGAATATGACAACCTTGCCGCGCCGATGGTGCTGGCCCATAACCGCATGGTCGTGCTGTTGATGCGGCCGGAAGATACGGATCTCAAGGAAAAGATCGACGAGATTCTTCTGGCCCGGCAGATTTTGCGCAAGCGGGAGGAAGTGTTCACCGATGATCTGGACGGTTTGAAGAAGCGCGGCCGGCTGCGTATGATCACGAGAAACAACGCGCTTACCTATTTCATCCACCGCGGCATGCAGGTCGGATATGAATACGAACTCCTGCATGAATTCGCCGATCGGAACGATCTGCGACTGGAAATCGTCATACCGGACAGTCACGCCGAGTTGCTGGACTACCTGAACGAAGGGAAGGGCGATATCGTCGCGGCAGCGATGACAATCAGCGACGAGCGGGGGGCCCGGGCGGCTTTTACCCTGCCCTACAACGACGTGGAGGAAGTAGTGGTGGTTCGCTCGGGCGAGGGCGGCATATCGAGTTTCAGGGATCTTGCCGGACGCAAGCTGCACGTCAGAAACAGCTCATCGTTTCGCGCAACGCTCGAGGCGGCAGCCGACTCCATAGAAGGACTGGAAATCGTCGGACTGCCGGACGATGTCGAGACGGAGGATATCATGGTTGGTGTCGACGAGGGTATTTACGACGTGACCATGGCCGATTCCAACCTGCTGGAGGTGGAACAGGCTTACGGCCGTAACCTGAAGGCTGCGTTTCGCGTTAAACCGGCGTCACTGGGCTGGGCGGTTCGCAGGGAGAATCCCGCCCTCCTCGCGGCCCTGGACCAGTACATCAAAAAGGAAAAACGGGGACTGTTTTTCAACCTGATGCACCAGAAGTACTTCGAGAACCTGCGCACCATAGCCAAGTCGCGGGATTCCCTGAGGGTCGACCTGAGCGGGCAACTGTCTCCATACGACGATCACGTCAAGAAATACGCCGAATACTACGGACAGGACTGGCGGCTGATCACGGCGCAGATGTACCAGGAATCCAGGTTCGATCCGAATGCCGTGAGCTGGGTCGGTGCACAGGGACTGATGCAGGTGATGCCGGCTACGGGCAAGCAGTTGGGCTTTACCCGCCTGGAGGATCCGGACGAAGGCATCCACGCAGGGGTGAAGTACATGGATCATCTCATCAAACGGTTCGACCCCAAGCTACCCATGGAATTCCGGATACACTTTGCCCTGGCATCCTACAATGCCGGTTACGGACACCTGCTTGACGCCCGGCGCCTCGCCAGGGAACTGGGGAAGGATCCCAACCAGTGGTTCGGCCACGTCGAAGAAGCCATGCTGCTCCTGTCCAGGCCCGAATACTACAAACGCGCCCGTTACGGATTCGTACGCGGGGGCCAGCCGGTGCACTACGTCGAAAACATCAAGAAGTACTACGGGGCTTACGTCGAGGTACTCGCCTCGAAAGATCCTGGGCAGCCCGTACGCACGACCCCGCTATCGTCCCGTTAGCCCTCGAACCGATCCATGAATTCCGACGCTAGAGATCCAGCCCGCCAGGAACCCTGGCAGAATCTCCAGGCGCTCATCCAGGCCGGCTCGAGGCACGTGCTGCCTTCATACATCGGGTCGCTTACGGCCACCGAGCTGGCGCGGGCCGTATCGCGCCTGAGCCAGGAAGAGCACACCCGGCTGCTCGGCCTCCTGTCGCCCCAGAACGCAGCCGAGTTGATCCACCGCATCGAGGACGTACAGGCGGTCGACCTGATTGAGGATCTTCCTCCCGCCGAAGCTGCGGCGATCGTGGACGAAATGTACAGCGACGCCCAGGCCGATCTGCTTGGCGATCTGAAAGACGAAGAAGCGGAAGCCATTCTCGAGGCGATGCCGGACGAAACGGCTGAGGAAGTCCGGCAACTGATGCAGTATCCGGACGAAACGGCCGGCGGCATCATGCTGACGGAGTTTGTTTCCTATCCCGTGCATCTCTCCGTCCAGGACGTGATCGACGACCTGCGGAACAGACACGAAGAATACACCGGATACGACGTCCAGTACCTGTACGTATCGGACGGGGCGAAGCTGTCGGGCGTGCTGCGGCTGCGTGACGTGCTGATGGCCCTGCCCGGACAGCAACTCACGGAAATCATGTCGGTGGGTCCCGTGAGCGTCAACGTACATACGCCGCTTGACCAGATGCGCGACCTCTTCGAGACCTATACCTACCTGGGACTTCCGGTCACGAATGACAGCGGAGAACTGGTCGGCGTGGTGCGGGCCGCCGACGTGCAGGAAAAACTGACGGAGCAGACCGAAAGCGAATTCCGAAAGACGAGCGGTATCGTAGGCGGCGAGGAACTGCGCAGCATGCCCGTTATCAAACGGGCCTCGCGCCGGCTGTCCTGGCTCAGTGTCAACGTCGTCCTGAACATCCTGGCGGCGAGCGTCATCGTCCTATACCAGGACACCCTGGAAGCGGCGATCACCCTGGCAGTCTTCCTTCCCATTATTTCGGATATGAGCGGATGCTCGGGCAACCAGGCGGTCGCGGTGAGCATCCGGGAACTGGCATTGGGGCTGGTGCGTCCCCGGGAAATCCTGCGGGTCCTCGTCAAGGAAGCCTCCGTCGGCCTCATGAACGGCGTGGTCCTCGGCGCGTTGCTTGCCGGCGCCACCCTGCTGTGGAAGGGGAACCCCTACCTGGGACTCATCGTCGGCACCGCCCTGGCGGCCAACACGCTGCTCGCGGCGTGCCTGGGTGGATGCATACCTCTCCTGCTCAGGGCGGTCAAGGCCGATCCGGCGCTGGCGTCCGGCCCCATGCTTACGACGGTAACGGACATGTGCGGCTTCTTTCTACTGCTGAGCCTCGCACAATTCGTGTTGCCGAAACTGGCCTGAAACAGACAATATGGTGTAGATTGCCGGTCATTGTGGATGACACAACGGGAAGACGACCGGTGTTCCCATCGGGTACAAGGACTTTCGCCGTGCACCGCAGCATAACCAGCACCATACATCGAATACGCAAAGCGAGCCGGTTCATCGGCAGCGAGATCTGGCACATCAACACACGCGGCCTCTCCACGCTGCACGCCGTCCTGGTGCGCATCGCAAAATCCCTGATATTCCTGTATAACCAGTTCTGGGAGGACCGCCTGCTGACCCGCGCTTCGGCCCTGACGTTCTCCAGCCTGCTCGCCCTGGTCCCGCTGCTTGCCATCGTATTCACGCTGTACCAGAGCCTGGGACTCTACGTGGACCTCCTCGAACCCACCTTGCGGGAGTGGTTGAGTCCCCTCGGAAGCAACGGCGACATCGTGGCCACGAAGATCATGGATTTCCTGGCCAACGCCCAGACCGCCACGCTGGGTTATGTCGGTTTGGTCGTCCTCATGCTCGCGGTGCTCGGCATCCTGGCGAACATCGAGGAATCCTTCAACGACATCTGGCACGTACGGCGCATGCGAAGCTGGAGACAGCGTCTGGTCAGCTACCTGGCGCTGCTGCTCATCGGACCGCTGATCATCACGGGCGTCGTAACCTTTACGGGCTCGTCGGGCAGCATCGCCATCCTGGCCTACTTCGAAAGGATCGCGGGCTTCTCGCCCTTGTCCGTCCTGCTGATCGGACTCTTTTTTTCGCTCACTATCTGGTCGGTGCCCAACACGCGGGTATCGATCCGGGCCGCCCTGGTCGGTGGCGTTATTTCGGGGCTTGGCTGGCTATGGATCAACCGGCTCTTTGCGCAGTTCATCGCGGACACGACGCAGGCGAGCGCGCGGGAGATTCTCTTCGCCGGTTTCGCCGCCCTGCCGCTATTCCTGATCTGGCTCTACCTCGGCTGGGTGATCCTGTTGCTGGGGGCCGTCCTGGCCTATTCGATCCAGAACGTGGGCACGATGGAATGGAGACAATCGGAGCGGGTCCACGGGACGGCGCTGCGGAACTACATCAACGTCCTCGCCTTCCTCTACATCATCCGCAATTACGTGGAAGAAAACCGGCCGACCAGGCTGGACCGGCTTTCCGCCCAGACCGGCGCGCCGGAGAACGTGCTTGACGAGATGCTCCTGGCTTACGTGGATTCAGGCCTGCTTTCCCGTAATTCGGGGTACCACGTCACCTACGTGCCGGCCGCCTCGCCGGCGGACATGCCCCTGCGATCTCTGCTGAACGTGCTCTACCACCCGCAACCGCTGCCCGACCGGTTCGAGAGCGTCGATCCGCTGAACACCCTGGCCCGGGACCTTCTGCAATACTACCGGACGTCCTACCACTATCCCCTCGAACAGTCCCTCACGGACACGGTACTTTCGCTCACGCCGCCACGGAAAACACCGGGCGAAAGCGACGACGGCGGCGAAAGCGACGACGGCGGCCGCTAGTAGGAAATCCCGGCCCGCCGCAACCCCTCCAGGCTGCAGCCCGGCGCCAGGTCATGGTGCATGACCGAACGGAAGAAGTCCTCCAGCCCGAGCAGGAAGGGCTCGATATACGCTTGCGAACCGGCTTTGCCCATGTGTCCCACTCGCAGCGCATCGCGAGTAAACTCACCCATGGCCTGCGCCACCAGAAAGCCGTGATGGCGCAGCAGGTAGGTTCGCAACACCGCGGCCTCGGAGACGTCCGGGTGGACCCGGAAGGTGGTCACCGTATAGGACGCGGCGGCATCGGCTACGATAGGAGTGCACCCCACGGCGCGCAGTCCGGCGCGAACCACGGACTGGGCCCACGCGTACCGGGCCCAGTGGCCTTCAAGGGTTTCCCGCTGCATGATCCGCTTCAGGCTGGCGTGCAGGGAGACGATCAGACTGCTCGCCTGTGTCGTGGGATAGGGATGCTCGCCCGAGGATTCGGACGCCCGCTTCCAGACGGCGAGGTCGTAGTACCAGCCCCTGTGCATGCTGTCCTTCCCGCGTATGATATCCCACGCCCGGTCGCTGACCGCCAGGATGCCCAGGCCCGGCGCGGTCTCCAGGGCCTTGTTAGAAGAAGTCACGGCCACGTCGATGCCCAGTTCGTCCACGGGGATGTCATAGCCGCCCAGGGCCGACACGCCGTCCACGAAAAACGGCAGGTCGAATTCACGGGCCAGGCCGGCGTAGGCCTTCAGCGGATTCCGCACCCCCGTGCCGGTGTCGTTGGCGACCACGACCAGGCCGGCGGTCCGGGGGTGGCGTTCGAGGGCGCTACGCATTTTGTCCGGATCGCCAGGCTCGCCCCAGGGGTCGTCCACGGCGATGACCTCGCTACGGAAGGCCTTCAGTATTTCGACGAGGCGATTGGCGAACGGCCCGTTGGTCACCACCGCAACCTGTTCCCCGGGCTGGAAGAGACTGCTGAGCCCCGCATCGAGCGCGCCCGAACCGGGGGCCGTCATGATGATCACGTCGTTGCGGGTCTGGAATATGGTCCGGAGCATCGATACGGTTTCTTCGTAGATGGGACCGAAGTCTTCACCGTAGTGGGGCAGCACCTGCTGGCTGAGCGCCTCCAGGGTTTCCTCCCAGATATCGATGGGACCGGGCAGCAACAATTTGGGACGGGGCATGGGCACGCTCAATCCAGGTGGACGTCGGGATACTTCGCGATGATTTCGTTGATCGCGCTGATGAACCGGTCAATGTCGTCGTAGGAATCGTAGAAATGGGTGGACACCCTGAAAAACGACTGGCCATTCACCCCGAGGGCGGTGACCTCGATCTTGTAGTCGCTCCAGAGATACTGGCATACCTTCGACAGGTCGATGCCTTCGATCGAGAAACCTGAAATGAACCCGGACATGGATTCATCCATCGGGATCGTGAGGCGGGCTCCCCGTATCCGTTCGACCGCCTGGGCCTTCAGGTACCGCGCAAGTCCGAGGCAATAGGGCCGGATCCTGCTTTCCCAGCCGATTTCCTCCTGGTAGTCGATGGCTTCGCCCAGGCCGGCGTGGTGGGTCAGGTCCCGGGTCCCGTTTACGTCATAGCGGCTGGCCGAGTCGGTTTCGCGCATGTTGTGGCCGATGATCACGGGCCGGATCCTGTAGAGGAACCCCACGCCCTTCGGTGCCAGCAGCCACTTGTGGCAACTGCTGGCGTAGAAGTCGCATCCGACTTCGGACAGGTCCAGGGGCACCATCCCCACGGCGTGCGCGCCGTCCACCATGGCCACGGCCCCGTGGCCATGGGCCAGGCGGGTCAGTTGCGTGATGGGAGCCACCAGTCCGGTCGTGAAATACACGTGGCTGAAGATCACGACGCTGGTGTTCTCCGTGATGCCCGCGGCGTAGGCATCCACGATGTCCTGCGGCGAGGTCGGCGGAATGGGCAGGGAAACATAGTTCAGGTTCAGGCCGTCCCGCTCGGCCAGCCACGTCCACAGAGCGCGGACGGCGGGGTATTCCTGGTCGCTCAGCAGCACGTCGCTGCCCCGCTCCCAGATCAGGCCCTGGCCGGGTATGTTCATGCCCATCGTCGTGTTCAGCACGAGGGCGATCCGGTCCGGCGTCGTCCCCACGAACCTGGCCAGCTTCTCCCGGGATGCCTCCACCAGGGGCCTGAGCAGGTCTCCATGCCGGCGGTTGAGCGGATCCGCCTCGAATTCCCGCATCAGGTCGATGATGCGTTCGATGACCGGCCTGGCGGAGGGACCTACCGTTCCGCCCTGCAGGTAGGTCACGTCGTCCATCAGGTAGAACTGTTTCCGGATCTCAGACCAGTACGCAGCTTCTTCGGCGGATATGGGATGCCTGGATGGTGTGGTCATGGGTAGTCCTGGATAGCGTGAATGGACGAATTGCCGACCGATACAAGACAACCCGACTATTCTAAGGACGACCCCCAATGGTGTCAAGACGATACGGTCCATTCCACCGGCTGTGGGAAATGGGAAAACACCCCCCGGCAGCGCTAGATGCCGACCGCCTCATCGGCGCCCGATATCATCCGTCTTTCCCCGGCATAAAAGCCTTGATAATGGAGGGTCACCACGTAACTTGCCCAGGTTGGTCATCCACCTTAGAGAATCAGCATGCCGGATCGTTGGCGGAAGTCCGTTGCTGTCCGGTTTATGAAAAGGAGAATCAAGGCCGATGCGAGGAAACAGGGTGCTGGAAAAACTGCGGGCCGGCGAAGTCGCCCACGTGGTCGGCGGCCACAGCCATACGGCGAATTCCATCGATTTCATGGGGCAGTTCGGTTTCGACGGCTACTGGATCGAGGGAGAACACGGGGACATCACCTTCGACCGGATCGGAGACGTATCCCGGGCCTGCGACCTGTGGAACATGGCGTCGGTGTTGCGGGTGCACGCCAATGAGACCGGGTTGATCGGCCGCACGCTGGACTGCGGGGTCAGCGGGCTGGTCGTCCCCCATGTGAGCAGCGCCGAGGCGGCGGAGCGCGTGGTGCGCGCCAGCCGGTTCGCCCCGGCCGGCATGCGGGGCATGTACTTCAACCGGCGGGGTTACGGCACCGAGAACAGCGAATTCATCGCGAAGGTGAACGATGAGATCCTCGTCATCGTCCTTATCGAAGAAATAGAGGCCGTGGAGAACCTGGACGAGATCCTCGCCGTGGACCACATCGACGTGTTCTTCGTCGCCCCGGGGGACCTGGCCCAGACCATGGGCTATCCGGGAGAGATGTACCGCCCGGAGGTGAAGAAGGTGGTATCCGATACCCTGGCGCGGATCGTCGCGGCGGGCCGGAACGCGGGGTCGCTCGTAGGCGACGAGACGTTCGAAGCGCACGCCGAGATCGGCGTCCGGTTCTTCTTCACCGTGTACGACCACTGGCTCCGGGCCGGCGCCAAAGCCTACTGGGACCGGGTCGCGGCGATGAGGAAATAGGAAAGCCACGCTGTCAGTCGATCTGCGGACACCCAATCCGCGGTCACCTTCCAGGGAGTACGGACTGGCCCGTTGCACGATTCAAAACATCCTCCAGAGGGAGGGGGGTGGCCTATGGACATTCAGTTCCCTGTCTTTTTTAGCGCAGTCCGTGTGATTTCGCGTGATCTGGCACG
Organism: Gemmatimonadota bacterium; assembly: GCA_026706345.1. Classification (NCBI taxonomy): domain Bacteria; kingdom Pseudomonadati; phylum Gemmatimonadota; species Gemmatimonadota bacterium. Next base: position 39,860 of record JAPOYX010000181.1, read on the forward strand.
GGATGCAGGCAGGACCTGGCAAGGCCACTCCGGATGTAGGTCTGTACGGCGGTTTTCCACCTCCGGGTGTAGATCTGCAGAGCGGTGGCAAAACTCCGGAGTTGCAGGTCGCGGTACGGCCGTCCAGGTAGGCAACCGAGCCGGGTCCTACGACCCGCGGCGGTGGCAGGAAACGCGCCGTGCGCGTGAGGCCGGCCGGCATTGACACCGCAACCGCGGATCGGTATAGTGGCTTGTGGCCGAGTTTCTGATCATATTGGCGGTCCTGGTAGTCCTCGCGGTCCTGTGGGTTATCCGGAACGCCAACGACGGTCCGGCTCCGGATCGAATTCCCAAGGATCTCCGCCGCCGGCACGGGCTCGCGCTGCCCAGGGCACCGAATTCAACCGTGCGCGTGACGCAGCGCGTGACGCACGCCAGTCACATTTGGATCGACTTCGTGACGCTGTGCGAGCGTCCGATCCGCGGCATGGACCGGGACGCGGACCTGGCGGCGTACCGGGCCGTCGATGCATGCAACGTGGTATTTCTGAACGAATCAGACACTGCGGATCAACTCGATAGGAAAATGCACCTGGTCACGTGCCGGGTGTGTCAGAGATCTCGGGCGCTGGCGCGGCGTCTGGACGACCTCGAGCAGGGAATCACGGACAACTGAGGTCTGGAGGTGTTCAAATGATTCGGCTGGTGGTAGTGCTGTTAGTCGCGGCCGTTACGTTCACGGCAACCGGGCAGGAGGATGCTGGGGAGCTGGAAGAACTTGATGGAAAGAGAAGGCAAGGGTTATATAAGAGTAACCCGAATGAGCTCTATGTGCGTCACCTCCCTGGATCGGTTTGCGAGTATGATCAAAAAGAGGTTGAGCCGCTGATTGACGGGATACTGACGCGATCTCGTATAAAGCGAATGAGTCTAGGTGAATGGGCACGATCCAGGACGTCGTTCGATGCATCTTTGTTTTTGAGTGTAGCCGTTGGCTGCAATGATAGGTTCTTCAGCATCGATGTTCGTTTTGGACGTACTGTCTACCATCCCGATTTGTCGTCGTCAGAATGGTGGCCGTTGCGCTTCAAGATGTATCACGAGACGCCGTATGGTTCCTATGGTATACACAACGGCAACGTCGAATATCTGCAGGACGCAATTAAGGAGGGTGTGGAGAGCGCCCTGACTGACTACCTGAAAGTCAACTTCGACCTGTAATTGGCGGTATTAACACGGGATCCGCCAAACGCGCCCCTAAAGGAGGTATTTTGAAAATCGAGATGCTGGTATTACGGGATGCGGAGGTTGGACACGATGAGATTCAGGTCGGACATTCGGGGGGACAGCAATCATATGATGTTCACGCTAAAGGTGTAACAGAAATTGAAGTGCCTTCGAACGGCTTGTTTAAGGTTACGGAAAAGGAGGAGGATGGGGAAATATCGACCTGGTACATCAACGCCCAGGACGTCTTGCATTTCTTGGAGCGAGACAACGGGATACGCGAGCGGCGCCCCTGCTGCTGACGCATCCTTTCGTTCCCCGTGGATATCCGGCCGGCATTCCATCGGCGTTTCATACCGGCTCACGCCATGTTAAACGGCTGGGCCGATGACTTCTCATCTGCCAGGCAGTCACCCGCCCACCGTCACCCGATCCGCTGACCCACACCTTCGGCTTTCGCCCGCTCATAAACGACCGCGGCCACGGCCACGTCCTCCACGGCCAGGCCCTGGGATTCGAAGAGCGTAATGTCGGCGGGCTCGATGCGTCCTGGCACGTGGCCGGCGACCACGTCGGCCAGTTCGTGTATGCGGTCCCAGTGAAGGATTCCCTTCTCCACAGGCTCGAGCAAGTCTCCGCACTCCACTTTCGCCTGCTCCCTGGAATCGACGGCCACCACCCTGGCCCGCCGAACCGTTTCCACGTCGATCTCGCTGCGAACGAGCGCGTTGGAACCGGCGGCGTTCACGTGGGCGCCGGGCGTCAGCCACGCGCCTTCCAGCACCGGCTGTGCCGAACTGGTGATCGTAATCACCACATCCGCTTGCTCCACGCAGGCACAGGCCGATTCGACCGGATATACCCGCACCCCGAGGGCCTCGCTCATCTCCCGGCTAAAAGTCTCCCGTCGTGCCCGGTCCCGCCCGAAGGCCTTAACGGAGGTCACCGCGCGTACGCCGCAGACCGCCGCAAGCTGGCTTCGGGCCTGCCACCCCGTACCGATGACGCCCACGATTTCCGCGTCTTGCCGGGCCATGTACTTCGTCGCCACGCCGCTCGCCGCGCCCGTTCGCATCTGCCCGAGGCGGTCGGCCTCAATCGCGGCCAGCGGTTCCCCCGTGTCCTCCTGGAAGAGCACCACGACGAACTTCGCGCCGTGCCGCGTGGTCGTATAGGCTTTCAGCCCGGTTAGATTCAACGCCGGAATCCCCCCGGACATGACGTGGAGCGTATGGCCCGGCAGCCGGACCCTGGAACGGGGGATGTTCACCGCATTCCCCGTTCCGAGCCCGCTGAAGGCCTGTTCGACCGCGCGCAGCGCGTCGTGCATGGACAGCAAGCGGCCAACCTGGTCTTCGTTGATGAACAGCATGTCTTGTACTCCGTTCGGATGAATGCGAGCCGGCGCCAGGAAGCCAGCGCCCGGCAGTCGGCGCCCGGAAGCGGGCGCCCGGACGCCATGATATCAGGTATGTCGACGAGGTGTCAAGACCAATGTCCCGGCGGCGGTTCGCGGGACGCGTGCCCTGGCAGGACGCGTACCGCGCCGAGCCCGGCCTCCTCGACAGCCGCTGCGCGCCTTGACAGCCACTGACCACATGGTATCTTCAGTTTCGTCATGCCGCTGACCCTCCAAGCCGTACGAAACCGGTTTCCCGCACTCCAATACCGCGATTTCCGACTGCTGTGGTCCGGCCAGGTCGTTTCACTCACCGGATCCCGCATGCAGCAGACCGCCGTGCTGTGGCACATGTATCAGTTGACCGAATCCGCGTATGCTCTTGGCGCGATGGCGGTTATACGACTCATTCCTATCCTGGTCCTTTCCCCGTTGGCCGGAGTGATCGCAGACACCCACGACCGCCGGCGCGTTCTGCTCATCGCCCAATGCGGCCTCGCCCTTATCAGTACCACGCTGGCATGGATTACGTGGTCAAGACAGGATTCCGCAACGGCACTCTACGTAATCACCGCCATCAGCGCGGGGATCGGATGCTTCAGCAGTCCGGCCAAGAACGCCATGGTGCCCAACCTCGTATCCCGGCGGCATCTCGCCAACGCTATGAGTATCAATATCACTGCGTCCCACGTGGCATCGGTGACCGGGCCGGGCGTGGCCGGCCTGATCCTGGCCACGGGTTCCATCGCGACCGTCTACTGGATCAACTCCGTTTCCTTCGCCTTCATGATCGTGCCGATCCTGATGATGCGCACCGTCCACCGGAGCATCGGGGGCGTGACGCGGGTCAGCTTCGCCGCGGCCCTCGACGGACTCCGGTTCATTAAGCGTTCGCCCATCATCCGTTCGGCTATGGTGCTGGATTTCACCGCCACCTTCTTCGCTTCCGCCACCTCGCTGCTGCCCATCTTCGCTACGGAAGTGCTGGGCGTGGGGGAACGGGGATACGGCCTGCTCTCGGCTGCCCCGGCGATCGGCGCCGTGCTGACCGGCGCGCTCATGTCCACCTTCCCCGTGATCTCCGGCCAGGGCCGGCTGCTGTTCAAGGCGGTGGGGTGCTATGCGCTGGCCACGGTGGTCTTCGGCATTTCATCCAGCTTCTGGCTCACCTTCGCGGCGCTGCTGCTGACCGGCGCCTTCGACACGATAAGCATGGTGCTGCGCCATACCATCATGCAGCTTTCGACCCCGGACGAACTGCGCGGCCGAATGACCTCGGTAAACATGATGTTCGTCATGGGAGGGCCCCGGCTCGGCGAGGCCGAAGCCGGACTGGTGGCTGGACTCGCCGGCGCGCCGTTCTCCGTCGTCACGGGCGGGATCGGCTGCCTTGCGGCCGTCGCCGTCATCGCCTGGCGGTCGCCCGCGCTGAGAAGGTACGACGGCCAGCGATAGCCTGAACCCAGGAGGATGTTTAATGATTTACGATGTGCATTCCCATGCCTGGAGGTATCCCGACCACTTCAACGACACCTTTCGGGAGCAGGCCATTCGCATGCGGGGCTATGAACTGGACCTGACGCCGTCGTACGAAAGCTATCTAGCCTCGGCCCGGAACGCCGGAGCACCCGTGAAGACCGTGGTCTTCGGCGGAAAGGCTAGGCTGTCGGGGCTGTGGACGCCCGACCGCTACGTAGCGGAGTACTGCGCGGCGTACCCCGATCAGACGATTCCTTTCATGTCGCTGGACCCCACCCAGGACGGCTGGAAAGAGGAAATGGCTGAAGGCCGGGAGCACCTGGGCATGCGGGGCATCAAGCTGCTGCCCATGTACGCCGGGTTCTATCCCCAGGACCCTGAACTCGACGACCTGTGGCGCTACGCCGCCCGGCACGGACTGCCCGTCCTGCTGCACACCGGCACCACGTTCGTGGACCAGGCGCCGCTGGACTGCACCCTGCCCCGGCACCTGGACGCCGTCGCCATCAAGCATCCCGACTGCAGGATCATCATGGCCCACCTCGGTCATCCCTACGAAGGTGAAACCGTGGCGGTCATCCGCAAGCACCCCAACGTATACGCCGATATCTCGGGGCTGCATTACCGTCCCTTCCAGTTTTATCACAGTCTCATGCTCGTCCAGGAATACGGGGTATGGAATAAGCTGCTCTTCGGCACCGATTACCCGGTCACGACGGTGGACGACACGCTCCGCGACCTGCGCGGCCTGAACACCATGCTCGAGGGTACGAAACTGCCCCGCCTGAACGAAGCGGAAATGGAAAGGATGATTCACCGGGACGCGGGGGAGATACTGGGCATTGGTTGACCGGCCGAGCCGCGGCCGACCCGCACGCAGCGCGCATCAGTCCTCGCCGGTCAGCCACTGCCAGAACCGGAAGGGCTTCGGTTCGTTCTTCGTGGGATCCTTCAATATGTCTTTCGTGATATAGAGCTCAGTCTGCAGATTGGACATGAGCTCGCCCCGCCAGGCCCGGTAACCCCACCTGTTGGGCTCCAGGGCATCTCCCTTGATAAAGGGCTTCCACATCTGGTTGATCCGGATGTACCACAGGAATATCCCCCCGGCTTCATCGACGAGGATACGCTCGGCGTCCCTGTACATGGCCATACGCCGGCCGGGATCGCCCACCAGTTCGTTGGCCCGCCGCACGAGGCCTTCGAAATGGTCGTTGTGCCAGGCGTGGCGCCCGTTGGAAAGCCAGATGGTCAGCAGGTTGCCCGCGTCTATGAAGTCGTATTGGTAGGGGACCATACCGAGGGTCAGTTCCCGTGCGCTCATGGCGTCCAGGTAGACCTTGCGCTCCACGTTGCGCACGCCCACATCCAGTCCCAGGTGCTGATTCAGCATGGCCTGCACCGCCTCAGCGGCCGTCCGGATGTTGGCGGCCTCCCCGCGCAGCCAGATGTTCACCTCCGGAAAACCGTGGCCGCCGGGATAGCCGGCCTCGGCCAGATAGCGCCTTGCCAGTTCGGGTTCGAACCGCTGCAGCGGGGCCAGTTCCTCCGAGCTGGAACCCGGGAACCCGGGCGGCAGCATGGAGGAAGCCGGTATGCCCACGTCGCGCATGGCCGACTTCATGATGGCGTCGACGTCGATGGCATGGGCGAAGGCCTTGCGCACGCGGACGTCGTCGAAGGGTGGATTATAGGTGTCCAGCATCAGGTAATACGTGGCGAAGTCCGTGTAGGCATTGAGTTGTTCGCGCAAGACCGGATCCGCCTTGATCCGGTTGATCTCGGCCTGGTTGGTCAGGGGGACATAATCCACCTCGCCGGCCTCGTACGCCGAAAGGAACTGGGGCGGCACGGCGAGGTTGTACAATCTGGCCACGACCCGCTCGAGCATGGGCTTGATGGGACCCCGGTAGTTGTGGTTGATGCCGAGCACGATGCGGTCGCCCTTGATCCATTCGACCAGGCGGTAGGGTCCGCTGCCGAAATGGGTTTCGGGCCGCGTCGCCCATTCGGGGCCGTATTTGTCGAACAGGTGGGTCGGGGATACCCAGCTTTTGGCAAGCAGGAGCGGGAGATAGGGCGTGGGACGTTCCGTCGTGAAGGCCACGGTGTGCTCGTCAAGCGCCTTGACGCCCAGAGAGTCGAGGGGCTGGCGTCCACCGACGACGTCGGTCCAGTTCTTGATCGAGCGGAAGTACCATTCGAAGTCGAAGCCCGTCTCGGGATTCGCCCAGCGGCGGAAGGTGGCCTCGTAGTCCCGGGCCGTTAGCGGATGGCCGTCCGCGAAGATCATCCCCTCCCGTATTTGGTACGTCCAGGTCAGCCCGTCATCGGACAGTTCCCATGAAGTGGCGCCGGCCGGAAGCAGGTTGAAATCCCGGTCCACGCGGGCGAGCGGCTCGGCCACCAGGCCCACCCCCCAGGCCTGTTTATAGGTTGAAGTACCCCGGTCGAGATACCGGTTGTCGGGCGAAAACTGGGTGAGAACCTGGAGATCCGGCGCCGCGGCATCGGGCGGGAGCTTGACGCCGAATGAGTTAACATACCGATCCGTTCCACCAGGATCCGATACATCGCCATCCTGTAACGCGAGAACGGAGAGGCTGGTCAGCACGAGGGCGACCCCGAGCAGAGGCAGAACGGCCGCCGGACGCATGCGCCCCACCCACCGCCGGATGGCCGCGACCTGGGCAAATCGGAACAAGGGCATTGCCCCTTAGTCTACGGATTGGAAATTGAAAAGAAATCGCAGGTGAATCTTAAGGAAATCCGACGGGGCTGTCAATGGTTTCATCCCGGTACAGCCGCCATAAAACAGGTGACACGAAGCACGCGGGCATTTAACCTATACGGGTTCCGACCGGGATGTGACGGCCTTCCGTCTCGACGGCCAGCCGGGCCCGATGGATGGATTCCACAGAAAGGAAAACAGTATGCCTATAGCCACGAGACAACTGGGGACCACAAACGCCCACGTAACCGAACTCGGATTCGGCAGCGCGCCACTGGGAGACCTGTTCCAGCCCGTCACGGACGCGAAATCGCGCGCCACGCTACGGGCGGCCTGGAGAGCCGGTATCCGCTACTACGACACCTCACCGTGGTACGGCTACGGCAAGAGCGAATTGAGGCTGGGTGAATTGCTCCGCCAGAAAACCCACGGATCCTACGTGGTGTCCACCAAGGTCGGCCGCGTGTTCAAGGCGACCCGGGATCTCAAGAACTTCGATTACGGTTTCTGGTGCGGGGGACTGCCCTTCGACCACGTTTACGATTACAGCTACGACGGTATCATGCGGTCCTACGAAGACAGCCTGATCCGTTTCGGGATCCACCGTATCGACCTGCTGCTGATCCACGACCTGGATCCCTTCTACCACAACGAGGCCCAGATCCAGGCTTATCTCCATCAGTTGTTCACCAGCGGCTGGCGCGCGCTGGCGGAACTCAAGGCCTCGGGCGATATCAAGGGCGTAGGCGCCGGCCTGAACAAGACCGGGATGATGCTGCGCTTCCTGGAACTTATGCCGCTGGACTTCTTCATCGTGGCCATGCCGTATACATTGCTTGACCAGGACGCCCTCGACCGGGAACTGCCCCGATGCGAAGAGGACGGTATCGGTATCGTGATCGGCGCCGTCTTCGCGTCCGGCATCCTGGTCACCGGCCCGACGGAGACATCGACCTACGGTTACTATCCCGCGACGCCGGAGATCATGGAGAAGACCCGCCGCATCCAGGCCGCATGCGAACGGCACGGCGTCCCCCTGGCCGCGGCGGCCCTTCAGTTTCCCCTGTTCCACCCGGCCGTCGCGTCCGTCATCCCCGGTGCGGTCAAACCGGAGTACGTGGAGTCGAACATCGCGAATTTCCAGCATGCCATTCCGGTGGACCTGTGGGCTGAGCTCAAATCGGACGGGCTGATGCGCGAAGACGCTCCGACTCCAGGGTAACCGTCCATGGATTTTGAACTCTGGCAGCTGTTCCTGCTCGCCGGCGTGGGCGTTCTTTCCGGGTTTCTGAATGTCATCGCCGGCGGGGGGTCTCTGCTGGCCCTCCCCGTCCTCATTTTCATGGGACTGCCGGGCAACGTGGCCAACGGCACCAACCGCGTGGCCATCGTCGCTCAGAACGCGTCCGCCGTCACCAGCTTCTTTAAAAAGGGATACGCTGAACTGCGGATCATGCTGACCCTGGCGCTCTGCGCCGTACCGGGGGCGGCGATGGGGGCGTACCTGGGGACCCAGGTCAGCGGCGAACTGTTCAACAGGATCCTCGGCGGCCTGATGATTCTGCTGCTGGTCCTGATGAGCAGGAAACAGCGGGACGAGACCGAAACCGAAAAGCCCCAAAGACTCGTCCTGGGACATCTTCTTATGGTCGCGGTGGGTTTCTACGGCGGGTTCATCCAGGCCGGCGTCGGGTTCTTTCTCATGGCCGTGCTCTACCGTGTCGTCGGCCTCGACCTCGTCCGCGTGAATGCCTTCAAGGTTTTCATCATCGGCATTTACACCCTGGTCGCACTGGCCATCTTCGCGGACAAGGGCCAGGTGCTCTGGCTCGTCGGGGCCAGCCTGGCCGTGGGCACCACGGTCGGCGGATGGCTCGGCGCGCATTTCACCGTCAAGCGGGGCGAACGACTGATCCGCGTCGTCCTGAACGTGGTATTGATCGTCATGGCCGTACGGCTTCTGCTCTGACTCCCATCGCACCGGAGTTCATCGTGATCGACTCCGCAAGCCCATCCCGTCCGAATGTCGTTCTGTGCATCTGTGACCAGTTGCGCGCGTTCGAAGTGGGATGCTACGGTAACGCGGTCGTCCGGACGCCCCACCTGGACCGCCTGGCGTCCGAAGGCGTCCGCTTCGAAACGGCGGTAAGCAACAACCCCGTTTGCATGCCCGCGAGATCATGTCTCATATCGGGCCAGTACAGCCGGACCTGCATGGGCACGCTGGGCAACTACACGGAGCGGCGGGAGGATGGATCGACGACGATGCCCGAATATCCGGCTGGCTGGCGCCCTCACCTGCCCGCGCCGACGCTGCCCGAGATGTTCGGGACCCTGGGATACGATACGGCGCTGATCGGGAAATGGCATATTCATTCCGCTCCCGGATCGCTGGGATTCGACTACAGCCTGTACCCGCGGGTCCACCACCGCCACACCGGACAATCCTTCGTGGAAAACGACGGCGAGGAGTTCCAGGTGAAGGGCTTCAGCGTCCGCTTCGAATCAGATCAGGTCGGCGGCTACTTGAGAGACCGCGAGAAACAGGAGAAGCCCTTTTTCCTCTACTACAGCATCTCTCCACCCCATATGCCCGTCACGGACGCGCCGGAAACATACCTGGAAATGTACGATCCCGATGACATCCCCTTGCGGCCCAATGTCTTCCGGGACGGTCGCCTGCCGTACGACGAGCATTGGTTCAAAGTCTACCTCTGGGACTTTCTCTTCTACGAGCAGAACCTGCCGTTCACGCGTATCCTCCCCGACGGATTCGACCTGCGGCATCTGATCGCCCTCTACTACGGCATGACGACATGGGTTGACGACATGGTCGGCCGGCTCATGCATTTTCTCCGGACTTACCATCTCGCGGAAAACACCATCGTCCTTTTCCTCTCCGACCACGGCGACAACCTGGGCAGCCACCATCTGTTCAACAAGGGGCAACTGGTCGAAGAGTCCATCCGCATACCGCTGATCTTTCACGCTCCTAACCGGTTGAACCCACGGGTCGATGCGACCTCGACGGCCCAGATCATCGACGTCATGCCCACCCTCCTCTCGTTCTGCGGAGGAGCCGTTCCCGCCCACGTCCAGGGGCGGAATCTGTCGACGGCCGTTTCTGGTCACGACGTCCCGGAAGGGGATGACGGCGTATACGTGGAGACTTCACGGGGCCAGGTCGGGCTGCGCACGTCGAGCCACACATACGGGATTCGCGTCGATCCAAAAGACGGCCGGGTCCTGGACGACCGGGATTGCTTCTTCGACCTGCGGACCGATCCCTACCAGTTGTCCAACCTGCGGGAATCCCGTCGCGACACGGGGCTGGCGGCCGGTCTCCGGGACCGGGTGCTCACCTGGCACCACGAAACGCCGTGGATGGACAGCGGGGCGTTCGCGTAACATACATTTCGACAGGAACGTCATATGACCGAGGCGAGCCGGGAAGGAAGCAACCGTCTGATCGCGGTGTTGTTCGGCGTCATGTTCGTGGCCGTCGCCGACAACCAGATGATCTCTCCGCTCCTGCCCGACCTGATTTCCGCCTTCGGCATGGGCGCCGGGCAGGCCGGGTTGCTGGTTTCGGTTTACGCCATCGCCGCGGCCGCCGTTTCCTTCGCACTCGGGCCGCTGTCGGACAGGACGGGACGAAGGAAAATGCTCGTCGCCGCGCTTATGGTCTTCACCGCTGCGACTCTGCTGTGCGGCCTGGCGTGGAACTATGCGTCGCTGGTGGCCTTCCGCGCCGTCACCGGAGCGGCCGCGGGGACCCTTTCGCTCAACATTACCGCGTGTATCGGGGATCACTTTCTTTACAGACGGCGGGGCGCCGCCATGGGATTGGTCATGTCCGGTTACTTCGCGGCCATGATCCTGGGCGTGCCGGCAGGGGCCTTTGTCGCGGAGGCCTGGTCCTGGCGGTGGGCCTTCGGTGCTTTCGCCGGGGCGGGATTGCTGCTATGGGCGCCGGCCATGGCTATCATACCTTCCCGCGTCCTCGCCGTCGGTGGCATTTCCGTAATCGACATGGTAAGGGGCTACGGCCGCTTTCTCGCGCGCACCGGCCCCCTGGCGGTGATCGCGGCGTCCTTTCTCGTGTCGGCTTCCACGGTCGGATTCATCACCTTCGTGGGGACGTGGCTGCGGGACGCCTACGGGCTTTCAACCGACTGGATCGGCCTGGTATTCCTCTTCAGCGGCCTGGGTGCGCTGCTGGGCAGCCCGCTGGCCGGATATCTCTCGGACCGCGTGGGAAAGCGGGGAATCGTGGTGGTTAGCGGACTGGTAATGGCGATTCTGCTGGCCGGAATCCCGTGGATCACCGACCGGCTGCCGGTGGTGTTCGCCGGATTCATCCTCACCGGCATCGCCGGAGCCTTTCGCCACGCACCGTTTCAGGCGCTCGTCACGGCCATGGCAACCGATGAGGAACGCGGCACCCTCATCGCGCTCAAGAACACCGTGGCGGAATTCGGCATCGCCGGCGGTACAGCCCTATGCGGCGTACTGTACGTCGTCTTCGGATACCCCTCCGTCGGAGCGGCCTGCGGCGTCATGGCCGCCGCCGCGTCCTTCGTCATCCTGGTCTGGGTGGGCGAGCTAGGCGGCCCAGGCGAGTCCGGGGAGGCCTGAAGCATCAGGTTTCGTCGTAGGCGGTAAGACGTCTCACCCAGATGTTGCGGAACCGGACGGGATTGCCGTGATCCTGAAGCTGCAGGGGACCCGTCACAGGGTGGGGCGTATCGTAGTTCGCAAGGTCCCGGTGCCCGGTGGGACCGACGGACCGCTGGCGGTGATGCACCACGACGCCGTTGTGGATGACCGTCAAATGCGTGCCCTTGACCAGCCTGTCGCCGTCCCACGAAGGCGATTCGAAGATGATGTCGTAGCTCTGCCATTCGCCCGGTCCCCGGCTGGCATTGACCAGGGGAGGGTACTGGCCGTAAATGGCCGAGGCGGAACCGTCGGCATAGGTTCGGTTGTTGAAGCTGTCCAGCACCTGGACTTCATACAGCCCGAGCAGGAACACGCCGCTGTTGCCCCGGCCCTGGCTGTCTCCCACCACCTCTTCCGGCGTGGCCCATTCGAGATGCAGCTGGCAGTCGCCGAAATGCGCGCGGGTCGAGATATCTCCGGAACCGTTGACCTCCATGTAACCGTTTTCCACCTTCCAGGACGCGGGGCCTCCGTTCCGGCCGACCCACTGGTCGAGATCCGATCCATCGAAAAGCACGGCCGCGTCAGAAGGAGGGCTCCCGGCAGCGCCGCCCGGCGTGACCACGCGGGGCTGGGGCCGATCGCCGTCGTGAACGCGCCAGGTGCCGCCCGGGATTTCGGGTGTGTCGCTGTAACCAACGGAATCCGCCATGGATCGACTCCTATAGGCAAACTTCGTGAATCATGCGTGAGTAAATGTCCACCGCTTCGTAGAGTTGCGGTATTTCCACGTATTCGCCCACCGTATGGGCCTGTTCGATACTGCCGGGCCCCAGGACCACCATCTCCAGCTGCTCCCTGAAATGAGGGGCGTCGGTCCCGTAGGGCACGGTCTCCGGCCGCTTGCCACCAGTGACTTCCGATGCCAGTTGCACGATGGGATTCGCGGGATCGGCGTAGAAGGGGCGGGAAATAGTGCTCGTGACCTCGAAGCCGTAGCTCCTGGCCCGTGTAACCAGTTCATCCACCAGTTCATCGCTGTGATCGTCCGGCATCGTGCGGAAGCAGACGTGACAGGTCGACCGTGCCGCGGAGACATTCTGCTTCGTGTCGTAGTCGGTGATCACCATGTTGAACCCGTTGGAAGGCGGATTGAATTCCGCGTTCAGGAACCGTTCGTCTTCTTTGATCCGTTCCGCCAGTTCGGCCATTTCCGCCAGGAAGGGGGCGATCTTGAAATTGGCGGATTCCCCCAGGCCCGTGCTGGTGTGGGCCGCCCGCCCGTGGGCCGTCACCACGACGTGTGCCGCGCCCTTGTGGGCGTACACCGGCGTCAGGCTGGTCGGCTCGGCCACCACGCCGTAGGTGGGACGAACGGCGCCCATGATGCGGGATTCCGTGGCGACCTGATGTGCTCCGCCGCCGCCCACTTCTTCGTCGGCCGTGGCCACCACCACCAGCGGTTTCTTCAGGCGGTCCGCATCCACGCGCGCTGCGGCGATCATGGTGCATGCCAGCGGTCCCTTCATGTCGCAGCTGCCACGGCCCAGCAACCGGTCGCCTTCGACCACGCCGTGATAGGCGTCCCAGTCCTGCTCCTGCCCCGGGACCGTATCCGTGTGGGACAGGAAGGCCAGGCCGCCTTCGCCTTCTCCCTTGCGTCCGACGAGGCTGACTTTCAGTTCGCCGTTTTCATCCTCGTAGGACAGCCGTTCCACTTCGAGACCGCATGCCTTCATGCGTTCTTCGACCAGGTCGGATATGGCGGCGTTGCTCCACCGGCTGACGGATTTCACATCAACGAATTCCTGTGTCATTTCAACTGGATCCAGCCCCAAGGAGTCCCCCTCTCGAGATAATCGTTTCGGGATCGTGCGCGTTCCGCTCAGTCCGTCAGCCAACTCGATATTTCATCACGCAGTTCCGTGTCCGCCCTCAGGGCGAGGGCTTCGAAGGCGTTATCCAGGTGCCCGGTATGCCGGGCGCCGACGATGACCGACGTGATATCGGGATGTCCCATGGCCCAGGCCATGGCCAGACGCACCATGGGAAGTCCCCTGGAGTCCGCCAGGGCCCGCAGCCGTTCCACGTTCCGGAAATTCCGGTCGTTGAAGTATATGTCCGCGTGGCCGGGTATCACGTCGAATCGCGAACCCGTCGGAAAAGCGTTACGGTCCGGCGTGTATTTCCCCGCCAGGAAGCCCGCGGCAAGCGGACTGTAGGACGTGATGCCCACTTCCTCTCGCCGGCACAGGGGAAACAGATCGTCCTGCGCCCCCGGATCGGCCAGGTTGTAGGGCGGCTGGATAACCTCGAACCGGGCGTATCCCCGCCTTGCGCTGGCGTCCAGGGCTTCCCGAAGCTGCGCGGCGTTGAAGTTGCTGCACCCCACGGTCTTTATGCGGCCGGCTCCTACCGCCTCGTCCAGCACGGCCAGGCTTTCATCGATGGGAACGGATTCGTCGGGGGAATGCAGCTCGTAGATGTCCACACAGTCCACCTGCAGCCGCTCGAGACTGACCTGGAGCGCCCGGGCGATGTTGTCCGGCCTGTTGCCGCTGCTCACTTTGGAGCAGATCACCACGTCGTCCCTGCAACCCCGCGCCTTCAACCACTTTCCGATAATGATCTCGGAAGAACCCATGACGTCCGAGGTCTCGCGCACATCGTCCACCTTCAGCACGTCACGCCGATATGTCCGGGCATTGCCGCCTCCGTACCCCTCCGCGGTGTCGAGCCAGTTGAGCCCCTTTTCTACGGCATAGTCGAGAATGGACAGCGAGGTATCCTCGTCGATCTCACGGCCGAAGGTCACACAGCCCAGGCCAATGAAACTAAGCGACGTGCCGGTGCGGCCAAGCTTTCGGTGTTCCATGCGGATTCTCCCGGTCATACCCCGTTCTTGCGGTGGATATCGACAGTGCAACTCAAAAACGCAAGTCGTTCGGACAGGTCGTTCAGATGTGGTGTGAATGTATATCCGGGTGGATCAGGCAGGCAAGCATTGTTTGGCCGGCTGGAGGATCAGAATCCATCATCGCCGGGCAGGGCCACGGCGCGCGGGTCCATCTGCCGCAAACGTTCGTCCAGCAGCCTCTTGAGCTGGTTCAACTTGAGCCGGTGGGCCGCGAGTTCCTTTTCGTGTTCCATGATCATCTGCTGGATAAGACGAGGATCTTCGCGGGAGAGGGGGGCCTCGGCACCATCTTCGACGAAGAGGGAAGAGTCGGGTGAGTCAAGCGGTTTCGGCTGAGGTGCGAGGACCGTGTGCACGGTATTCTCCGTATCTCCGCGCAGGTATTTGATCTCGATCCGGGAACCGGCGGGAAGCGTGGTCACGAATTCGGCCAGGATGATGGGGTGGTTCATGGGTACGCCGTTTACGGCCAGCAGGATATCGCCCTTGCGAAGGCCGACCTTCATGGCCGGGCTGTCGGGATATACATCGGTAACTTCCATGCCTTCACCGGTACCCAGCATGATATTGCGGTCGCCGCCTACGCTGATGCTGTCCCATATCTTCTCCACGAACACGCCCAGCCAGCTGCGGCGGATTTCACCGTGTTCGATGAGCTGCCGGGCGAAGGTCTTTACGCGGTTTATGGGTATGACCGAGATCATGCCCGCGCCTTCTCCACCCCCCGCACTACCCGATGCGGACGCCTGGCCCCGCGGGGAGTCGGCTACGAGACCCAGCAGACGGCCGTTCGTGGAAAACACGGCACCGCCGGACAAATCGCCGCCGACTACGGCGCTGACCTGCATCATGACATCTTCTTCCCGTACGCCGTTGACGATTCCCGTCGTCATCGACGATGGAAATCCATGGGCATTGTTCATTACCAGCACCCAGGACCCGGGGCTCGCGTCGTCGGAATCACCGAGACGCGCGGAATGGACGGACACGCTGTCCACCCGGATCACGGCGATGTTTGAAAGCATGTCGACACCGACGAGCTCCCCGAGACGGTACCGGCCATCCTGAAAGTTCACCAGGATATCGTGGGCATGGTCCACGACACCGGCCGTCGTGATGACGTAACCGTCTCTGTGGAGGACCACGCCGGTACCAATGGAGCGTTCCCAGTCCGTGAAGGTCTGTCCGTTCAGCGAATGGATGAACTTCCGTTGCACGATCACGCTGGCAACCGTCGGCTCGACGCGTTCCACGAGGCGGACGATCTCTTTTTCAAGGTTATGCAGGTAAGCGGTGGACTGGGCGTAAGTTCTGGGAGCGGAGTTCAGGTGCCAGAGGCAGACGAGCAGTGCGGCGCATATCACGGGACGATAGCGTTCGGTCCCTGTGCGGTTGGGTCGAGATCCAGGCATGTCTGTCTAGAACGAGATTCGAACGCGTCTGATCGGGGCGGCCGGATCGGCTGGACCGCTTGGACCGGACTGACCGCCTGTACCGCGCAGGCTGTTCTCTTCGGTGGTACCGACCTGCAGCAGACGCTCTTCCGATTCGGATTGGGCCAGGCCGCCGTCTGTAACCAGGTCCCCACCGATGGACTCGGTGAACAGGGACGGATCGAGGGGCATACCCGTGCCTGACGAAACGGTTCGGATCCCATGGGTCGTGGGTTCCATGGTTCGAACCGTCATGACGCCCGGGCTGTCACCGGGAATTCGGGATGTGATAAAAGAGAGACTGGTTGCTGCCGGGGAGGGGAGATTCGTTACCTGTTCTGCATTCGGCGCCGGTTTTACCGCCAGGTGCGACGCAAGCCCGCGTTCGAGGGGAAAGGGCGAAATCGGATCCGGTGGGGCGAGTTCGGGTTCAAAAGGCGTCGGAAGGGAAACGGCCATGGAGGCGTTGGGCGGCGAATCGGTCCGGTCCGGAGGAGCGACCAGGCCCGCGAATCCACCGATCACGGTTATGGTGAGGATCAGGCTGGTCGCAAATACCAGTTGAACGGGGCGCTGCCGGCTCAGTTCGCCCAGTTCGGAAAAGGTCTCCGAAACGCGTCGCCACCAGGAAGCGGCGTACAGTTCACGGGCGATTTCTTTCGTCAGCAGGCTACTGAGCTGGGAGTCGAATTCAGGCGGAGGGGTTACAGAGGGAAGACTCTTCACCGCGCGGATGGAGCTTTCCATGTCCTTGATCTTGAGCCGGCATCGGGGACATCCGTTCAGGTGAAATCGCAACGCGTCTTCGTTTGCCCTGGACAACCGGCCATCAAGGTAGTCCGACATCTGCCTCTCGTAACCACTGCAATTCAAAACAACCTTCCTCCCGTCATAGTATCTCTACCTGCCACTGCCGCAGCATTTCCTGTAATCTGAGCCGTCCCCGGTTCACCCTCGACTTGACGGTTCCCGTCGGACAGCGGAGGATCTCGCCGATCTCCTCATAGGACAGTTCTTCGATATCGCGCAAGACGACCACGGACTTGTATTTCTCCGGCAGTTGATCGATCGCGTGCTGAATGGCCCGGCCCAGTTCATTCTGTTCCAGATGATCGCCGGGTCCCGCATTCGTGTCCGGCAGATCTATCCCTTCCCTCGAACTGTTTTCGTGGGGCGGAGCATTGAGGGAGAAAAACTGGCGGCGTTTACGCTTGCGCAACTCGCTCCGGGCCAGGTTGAGCGCGATCGTATAAATCCACGTGGACAGATTGGAGATCGCCTTGTAGTTGTGGCGGTTCCGGTATACTCTGAGAAACGTCTCCTGTACGAGGTCTTCCGCGCATTCCGTATTGTGGACCATGCGGTATACGCAGTTGTACAGCCTGGTGCGGTACCGGCCGACAATCACCTCGAAAGCGCGCACGTCGTCCTGCTGCACACGGTAGAACAGCATTTCATCCGACATGGTCAATTCGTCGAACACACCCGACTCGATATCGGACGCCTGTACCGCGTTTGTAGAGGTGTTTTCAGACATGTTCATGTCTCCCATACCGCTTTATACGCTATAGCGGAGGGATCGGTTTCAGAAAAAGTAACTTTCGTCGGCACGCATCACGGCCGGATTGAACCCGCCTTGCCGGTCCGCATATGCCAATAACGACCCGCAAAGGTCATTGGCGGGTCGCATGCGCCGATTGAAAGTACGGCATGATAATGTACCATCCCGCCATCCTGATGTCAACCGGGCCGTCACGCCCGCATTTCGCTCACATCGTGGATCGTATACTGGTAGCCCTGTTCCGTCAGAAAAAGCTGCCGGTTCACGGCATAGTCCTGATCCAGGGTATTCCGGGTGATGAGCGAATAGAAAATCGCGGCAGAGCCGTCCGCCTTGGGCCGAAGGATCCGGCCCAGGCGCTGGGCCTCCTCCTGGCGGGAACCGAACGTGCCCGATATCTGTATCGCCACGTTGGCGTCGGGCAGATCGATGGCGAAGTTGGCGACCTTGGACACCACCAGACGTTTGAGCTCTCCGCTCCTGAACCTCGAATACAGGTCCAGGCGGGCCCGCAGGGGCGTGCTGCCGGTGATGAGGGGAAACTCGAACAACGCGGCGAGCTGCTTGAGCTGTCTCACGTACAGTCCGATGATCAGGACCTGGTCCGAGGGATGTTGTTCCAGCAGGGCGCGGATGATCTCCGTCTTCCGGCTGTTTTCAGAGGCGATCCTGAACTTCTCCCGGCGATTGGCCACGGCGTAGGACATGCGCCGGGCTTCGGGCAGGTCTACCCGGATTTCGCGGCAGTACGCCTCCGCGATCCAGCCCTGCCGCTCGAGCAGCTTCCACGGCATGTCGTATCTGCGGGGACCGATGAGGCTGAAGACGTCGTCCTCGCGGCCGTCTTCACGAACCAGCGTCGCCGTGAGCCCGAGTCGCCGTCGCGCCTGTATTTCGGCCGTGTAACGAAAGACAGGAGCCGGGAGCAGATGAACCTCGTCGTAGATGATGAGGCCCCAGCCCTTCTGGTCGAAGAGGCCGAAATGCTCGAATTCGTCCCCCCTGCTCTTCCGGTAGGTCAAAATCTGGTAGGTGGCCAGCGTAACGGGCCGGATCTGCTTCGTTTCACCGGAATACTCGCCGATGTGCTCTTCCGGCAGCGAGGTCTTCTCCAGCAGTTCCTCCCGCCACTGGCGCAGCGCCACCGTGTTGGCCGTCAGCACGAGGGTGTGACACTTCAGGGCCGCCATGGCGCCGAGGGCCACGACGGTCTTCCCCGCACCGCAGGGCAGCACGATGACCCCGTTGCCTCCCTGCGGTTCGCCGTTCATGTGGAACGCGCCGACCGCGTCCAGCTGGTAGTCCCGCATGGTGAAGGATTTCCGGTCGCCGGGAGACGTGCGCAGGTTGATCTCCAGCGGGGCGCCTTCGACGTATCCCGCCAGGTCCTCCACAGGAAATCCGACTTTGATCAGGGCCTGCTTTATGTGACCGCGGAACCGGTCTCCCACCTGCACCCTTCGCTCGTCCAGGGGCTGCGCGAGGAACTGCTTGACCGAGGGGAGTCCGGAAACCTCCGCGATCAGGGCGGCATCGTCGGAAGCGAGGACAAGCCTGCCGTCCTCCTTATGCAGCCGGAGCTGGCCGTACCGGGCGATGAAATCGATGATCTCGCGGCGGATGTTCTGGGGGATCTCGTACTTGCTCAGGCTTTCCAGCGATTCGAGTACGCCGTCCGCATCCATGCCCGCCGACGCGGCGTTCCACAGGGACAGGGGGCTCAGCCGGTACACGTGGATGTGCTCAGGGGACTTTTCCAATTCCGCGAAACGGGCCAGCGCGTCCCGGGCGTCTTCGTAGCGCGGATGGTCCACTTCGACGAGGATGGTCCGGTCGCTCTGAACGATCAGTGGATTCTGCAGGTCTGGCAAGGAAACCCCCGGGGATTATTCAGTATTCACGGTTGAATCCCGTCCGCCGGCACCGCCCTGGATACCGGCGATTCCGGGGTGTCCGGCCGAAAGCCTGCCGCGAACGGCCTCGAATACGTCATCGACGGAAACACGCTCCATACAGTCGAAGTATGGACAGGCGGCCTCGATACACCGATGGCTTCCCGGACACTCCGGCACCTCCGGCATCAGGACGTCATGATCACCGCCGAAGGGGCCCCAGCGCACCGGGCTGCACGGTTTTATGGGGCAGAACAGCGCCACGGTGGGCGTGCCCACGGCCGCGGCGATGTGCAGGGGGCCGGTACTGTTCGTGACGCAGAGCGCGGATGCCCGGAGCAGCGCCGCCAGTTCCTTGATGTCGAGTTCGCCCGCGACCCGGATGACCGGCTCCGGCAGCGAACCGGCGACCCGGCCGACCAGGTCCCGTTCGTCGGCCGATCCCGTAACGATCACGCGAACTCCGCTGTGGGAAAGCCGTTCAGCCAGTTCCGAGAAACAGTGCGCGGGCCAGTTCCTCGCCGACCCGCCGCTGCCGGGATGCAGCAGGACCAGCGGATCGTCCGGCAGCACCCGCCACTGCCGCAGGCGACGCGCCACGGCACGCCGGGCTGCTTCGGGCACGTGGATCTCCGGGACGGCTTCCCCCGCCCGATCGAAGAGTACCCGCACCAGGGACAGGTTGTAATCCACCTCGTGCTTGCGCGCATCCTGCCGGTGTTCGTATACCCTGCGGTTGAATAGAAATCCATACGCCCGGTAGCCTGTCCCTACCCTTACCGGGATACCGGCGAGGCGGCAGGCCAGGGCCAGTCTCGCCGTGGGATGCAGGACCAGGGCCGCGTCGAACCGCCTGGCGCGCAGATCGTCGACCAGACGGAAGAACCCCCGGAGACCGCGGTGCCGTCCAGAGCGCTCGTCGACGACGATTTCGTCCAGGGCCGGATGGCCCTCGATGGCGCCGGCGGCGTAAGGGGATACGAGCGCCGCGATGTGGCAGTCGGCGGCCTGCTCCCTCAACACGCTGAGCACGGGCGTGGAAAGCAGCACGTCACCGATACGATCCGTTCGAACGACAAGTGTCCGCATCGCCGTCTATTCTCCCCGGTCCGGATTCCCGGCGCCGTTCAATGGCGCCAGACTTCCGTGACCCGGTCATAGGGTGTACACCCCGCCCGGATGAGCCGCGGGGTCCCGGTAGATACGTCCACGACAGTGGAAGGCTGGTCCGAAGGCGAGCGGCCACCATCGAGGATCAAGTCCACCCTGCCGCCCAGCTGGGCGGCCACGTCTTCCGCCGTAAGGGACTCCGGCCCGCCGGAGCGGTTGGCGCTGGGCGCCGTAACGGGCCCCCCCACCGCCCGGCAGAGCGCGCCGGCAATCGCGGCGCCGCTGTGCCTGACCCCGATCGTAGTACCCTGGCCCAGCAGTTCCCGGGGCACGCTCTCCAGGGCGGGAAAGACCAGCGTCAACGGACCGGGCCAGCAGGCATCCATCAACGCTTGAACACGCCCGGGGATGCACCGGACGAGGCGGTCCAGGTCCTGCCTGTCCGACACGAGTACCAGGATCGGCTTCGCCTCGGGACGGTCCTTGGCTTCGTAAATCCGCCGAATCGCGGCAGGATTGGTCCCGTCCGCACCGATACCGTAGACCGTCTCGGTGGGAAAGGCCACCAGGCCCCCGTCCCGGATGATGTCCGCCGCCGCCTGGAGTACGGCCTGATCCGGATGAACCGGATCGATGGTCAGCACCCTCATGGCCTCTAACCCGACTGCGGGACCTGGGCGATCCTGCGCAAGCCCTTTTCGCCGATGTCCCTGCGGAAATAGCGATTATCGAACTGTACCCGGTCCACCGCTTCATAGGCCCGGTCGATGGAACCCCGGAGATCGTCGGCCAGGGCCGTCACGCCGAGGACCCTCCCGCCGTGGGTCACCAGCCTCCCGTCCCGCATGGCCGTTCCGGCATGGAAGGCGACGACGTCGTCCATGGCGTCCAGCGCGTCCAGGCCATGGATCTCCTTGCCGTCCTCGTATGGCCCGGGATATCCGCCGGAGGCCATCACGACACAGGTCGCGGCCTGGCGCTTCCAGGACAGGGGTTCGGAGGGCAGCCTGCCCTCGCTGACACCGTAAACCAGCTCCGCGAAGTCGTCTTCGAGCAGGGGAAGTACGACCTGGGCCTCTGGATCGCCGAACCGGCTGTTGAACTCGACGACCATCGGTCCCCCGGCGGTCATCATGAGCCCGCAGTACAGCACCCCCCGAAAAGGCCGGCCGCGTTTCTTCATGCCCAGGACCGCCGGTTCGATGATCCGTTCCTGGATATCCCGCAACGCGCGCTCATCGATGACCGGCGCCGGCGCGTAAGCGCCCATGCCCCCGGTGTTCGGCCCCGTATCGCCTTCGTGGATGGGTTTGTGGTCCTGCGAAGGGATCATAGTCATTACCGATTCGCCGTCGGTAATCGCGAATACCGAGGCCTCCTCGCCCTCCATGAAGGCTTCGACGACCACGTGCCGTCCGGCATCGCCGAAAAGCCGGGCGGTCATTACCTCATCGAGCGCCCGTACCGCTTCCTCCACGGTATGGCATACCAGTACGCCTTTTCCAGCGGCCAGCCCATCCGCCTTGACGACGATCGGAGCCCCCAGTTCCTTCACGTACGCGCGCGCCGCGTCCACTTCAGAAAACACCGCGAACGCGGCCGTGGGGATCCCCTCCGCCCGCATCATCTGCTTGGAAAAAACCTTGCTCCATTCGATCTCGGCGGCCGCGCGGGTCGGGCCAAAGGCCCTGATGCCCAGATTTTCCACGGCGTCGGCCACCCCGGCTTCCAGCGCGCCGTCCGGACCGACCACCACCAGGTCAATCCCGTTGTCACGGGCGAAAGCAGCGACTCCGCCCGCATCTTCGGGTGCGATGGAAACGCATGTGCCGAGCGCGGCGATCCCCGGATTGCCCGGAGCCGCGTACAGGTTTTCCACGAGGGCGGAGCGCCGCAGCGCCCAGGCCAGCGCGTGTTCTCTGCCTCCCTTGCCTACGACAAGTACGTTCATGGCGTCTCCGGGTTATGTAGTCGCGTCGCGTCCCGTCCAACCGTCAAAGCGATCAATGGGATATCCGCGAAGTGGAGCGGTTCCGCTCGAATTCAAGTAGGATTCGGCTGAATGAACGGTGAAACCTTGCGGGAACGCGGGCGTTCATACCTGTATGAAAACCACCTTGTGAAAACAGCCGTGTTGTTGGAATCGGAGATGACCGCAACACCGGGTTGAATCTATCCGGATACTTGATTTAGTGAAGATCATACGAGATCGGAAAAAATAAAGAAACACAGGGGAAGTGTCAAGGCGCGAACCGGGAAAACACTGCGGCGTAATACCCCGAAAACCATTGACATCGGACGTTTTCGCGTTAGTTTTACGATAGGTGTTTTCGATTTCAAAAAACGACCTCCTTATCATACCCCCGGTAAGCCGATTCCGGTGCGAACCTGATTGAATTCCGGACAGAAGACCGGAATGAAGGAGTCTGGCCATATGTCGACCTTGAGGAAACCGAAATACGTCATCCTGCTGGTTTTCGTCGCAGTTGGTTCGTTCCTGCTGGGAAGCACGGTCAACAGGACGATACACGCGGCAGACAACATCTTCGCCAGCACCAAGCTTCTGATGGGCGTGCTCAGCCTGGTCGACGAAAACTACGTCGAGGAGGTACAGCCCGGCGAGTTGATCTACGCCGCGATCGACGGCATGCTCGAAGTGCTCGACCCGCATTCCAGTTTCCTGAGCAAGGAGAGTTTTGCGGAAATGGGAGAGCGCTTCAGCGGAAAGTTCTACGGCATCGGCATCGAGTTCGACGTCCTGGACGGATTCCTTTACGTGATTTCCGTGATCGACGAATCGCCGTCGGAGGCCGTCGGCCTGCAGTCCGGAGATCGTATCGTCCGGATTGACGGTGAATCCGCGATCGGCATCAAGCATGACGAAGTAAGGCAGAAGCTGCGCGGCGAGAAAGGGACCAAGGTGGACGTGACCATCGAGCGGCCCGGCGTCGAGGAGTGGTTCGACGTAACGATCACCCGCGATCGCATCCCCATCCGCAGCGTTCGGACCGCCATCATGCTGGAAGACAATACGGGATACATCCAGTTGATCCGGTTCGCCAAAACCACTTCACGCGAGCTGGAGGCCGCGCTGGACAAGCTCCAACAGGCTGGCATGGAGCGGCTGGTGCTCGATTTGAGAGGCAATTCGGGCGGCTACCTGGACCAGGCGGTCGAGGTCTCGAGCAAGTTCATCCCGGAGGGCCATGTTATCGTAAAAACCATGGGCAGGAACAGGAGTTCGAACCAGACGTTCAAATCGCTGAGGGGAGTGAACCATCGTGACATGCCCCTGGTGATTCTGCTGGACCATCGCTCCGCTTCGGCATCCGAAATCGTGGCCGGCGCCGTTCAGGACTGGGACCGGGGCGTGATCGCCGGAACCCGCAGTTTCGGCAAGGGCCTTGTCCAGACCCTCTTCGCGGAGCCGCACCTGACGGACGGGTCCGCGCTTAAACTCACGACCGCCCGGTACTACACGCCAAGCGGACGCATGATCCAGCGGGACTACAAGAACAAGTCCTTCGAGGAATATGTCGAAGGGTCCTTCGCCGAATCCGGCGAGGAGGTGGACGACGCGGAATCAGCGGCGGACGCGGAACGCCCGGAATTCACCACCGCCGGGGGGCGCACGGTCTATGGGGACGGCGGCATATCTCCCGACGTACTGATCACGACTCCGAAACGCAAGTACCCCTTCGTAATCGGCAAATACCGGGGCTGGGTACCATTCGACCGGGCTTGTTTCGAATTCGCGAACACCTACGGCGTAACCCGGCAGGATCTCAAGGGTGACTTCGACACCTTCCTGAACGAGTTCGAAGTCGACGACGCCATGCTTGCAGCGTTTAAGGCCCAGGTTCGGGATTCGGGCCTTTCTTTCACAGAGGAAGAGTTCAACGACGACCTGGACGTCGTCGAACTTCAGCTGAAGCGGTCTCTTGCCCGAAATCTCTGGGGTGACGAAGAAGCCAGTCGCGTGGCCGCGGCCGGCGACGAACAGCTCCAGCAGGCCAGGCAGTTGTTTTACTCCCACGAGATGCTGGTGCAGCAGTAACCTGTTTCGATTGGGCGCCGGACCGCACCTCGCCGTGGCGGGGCCGGTGAACACCAAGGACTGACCGTGCCGAGTACATCTTCCCCTTACGCCTGGCACGCGCTGAGAGACCGACTTCACGCACTTCGAATCCGCAGCCGTTGGGTCGCCGCCGTCGAAGGGTTGTTCACCGCGGGCGCGCTGGTATGTGTCCTCGCGCTTTCCCTCGCTCTCCTCGAATCCTCCCTGTATCTCGAATCAGCGGTCCGCCTGGCGCTGATCCCGGCGTGCCTCGTCCTCCTCGCGGCCGTGTTATACTGGCGCTGTCGCGGGCGCTTCAGAAGCGGCAATACCGACCAGGATCTGGCGCGGCGGGTCGATCGACAGCACCCCGACCTGGACGACAGGGTCACCGTCGCCCTGCAACTCTCCCGGCAACGGGAAGCAGGGTCCAGGGCCTCCCCCGCGCTCCTGGACGCGGCCATAACCGATGCCGCGGGGCGCACGCAGCGGGTGGATTTCAACGAAGCGGATCAAAGATTCCGCATCGTCCGCCCCGCCCAGGGATTCGGCATAGCCATCCTGCTCTTCCTCCTGGCGATGGCCGTCTATGGTGAGCCGCTTTCCGGCGCCCTGAACCGGCTGGCAAGCCCGCTGACCCAATTCCAGCCTCCGCAACGCACGTTTCTGCGCGTTATGCCGGGAGACGTGGAAGTAACGGCGGGCGACCAGGTCACCATAACGGCCCAAGCGACCGGCGAGGTACCCGACCGGGCCGTTCTGCGTCTGGCCGCGGACGGAGGACAGTGGCAATCCTTCGACATGAGGACCTCGGCTCCGGCTTCGTACGCCCATACCCTCCGTGAAATCAGGGAAAACCTGACCTACGAGATCGAAGCCGGCGACGCGGTCAGCGACCCGTTTCGTATCAACACCATCGATCGTCCCTTCCTCGGATCTTTACGTCTGACCTATCATTATCCCGCCTACACCGGACTGGATCCGCGGACAACGACCGAGGGAGGAGACATCATCGCACTGAGGGGAACCAGGGTGGACCTGGCCGCCGATGACGCGAACCGGAACCTGTCCGAAGCGGCGCTCCACCTGGAGAACGCCGACCGGCCGCTCGCCATGAAGGTCGTGAACGACACGGCCACGGGGTCTCTTACCGTGAAAGCCGATCAGCGGTACCGCATCACATTACGTAACACGGACGGTCACGAAAGCGTGAATCCCGCCTGGTACCGGATCATCGCGTTGCCGGACCGCGTGCCGTCCCTCCGTATCCTGTCCCCCGGCCGTGATATGGATCTCACGGAAAACATGATCGTTTCGTTCCTGGTATCGGGTACGGACGACTTCGGATTCTCCGAAATGAATCTGAT
>JAPOYX010000181.1:65713-67976 GCA_026706345.1 Gemmatimonadota bacterium
TATCGAAAAGAGCCTGGAGGCGAGGAGCGGAGCAGGGCCATTCCCGTGGACCTGGAATCTACGGTGATGTCGCAGCCTTTCGTATGGGATCTGTCAAATGAAAACCTGTTCCCCGGGGACGTGGTCTCCTATCGGATAGCATTGTACGACAACGATACGATATCTGGACCGAAGCGGGCAGTGAGCCGAACCTACACGCTGCGGTTTCCTTCACTGGAAGAGATCTACGACGAGATCGACGATGCGCAGGAGCAGCAGGTTTCGGATATGGAGGACATGCTGGAAGAGCAGGAAGAAACGCGGAAGAAAGTCGAGGAACTGAACCGGACCCTCGAGCAGCAGGCGAGGGAAGACGCCGGAGGGAATGATGAGCTGGAATTGACCTGGGAGCAAAAAAAGGAGATCGAATCCGTCCTGGCCGGTCAGGAACAGGCGACTGACGAACTCCTCCGGGCGGCGGAAGCGGTGAAGGAATCTATGGATAGACTGGAAGACCACGATTCGCCGAGCCAGGAACTCATCGACAGCATGGAACAGCTCAGGAAGCTGTTTCAGGAGATCGCCACCCCCGAATTGCTGAAAGCCATGCAGGAACTGAAACAGGCCCTGCAGTCATTCGACAACGGGCAGTTGAAGGAGTCGATGGAAGCGTTCGAATTCGAGCAGGAGGAGTTTTTGAGACGCCTGGAGCGCAGCCTGGCCCTGCTGAAACGCATTCGGGCAGAGCAGTTGTTGACGGCTGCCGTCCGGCAGACGCAGGACCTCGCTGTACGGCAGGACGAGTTGCGCTATGCGACGGAGAACGCGTCTGACAATAAAGAGGCAGAAGAACTTGCGAGAAAACAGGAGCAGTTGGGCGAGGACACGGGGTCCCTGCGGCGTGACCTGGAAAGCCTGGCCGGTGCGATGGAAGAATTCCGGGACATGCCCGCCGAAAGCGTGCGCGAGGCTTCCCGGGAAATGGACCGCCGGGAAATGACGCAAGACATGGATCAGATTTCAGGTCAGTTGAGAGCCAGCAGGATGCAACAGGCGATGGAAGGCCAGCAGAGGATGTCCCGGGCGCTTTCCGGGCTCAACCAGCAGCTGCAGGAGATCCAGGATCAACTCCAGGAAGACAGGATGCGGGAAATCGCCGGTGAGATGCGCCAGGCCATGTACCGACTTGTAGATCTATCGGTGGGGCAGGAGACCCTCAACGGCCGTACCCGGAACCCCGGCGGTTCCGACACCCGCATAGCGCTGCTTGCCGAGGATCAGAAAGGACTCCTGAACGGCGCGTCGCTTGTTGCCAACGACATCGTCTCCATCGCACAGAAGACTCTGTTCATCTCGCCTTCCATCGGCCGGGCGCTGGGGGCAACCCTGAACAGCATGCAGCTTGCGGAGGACCACCTGGCCGATCAAAAACGCGATACGGCGTCCCAGGAACAGTCAGTTGCCATGAAATCACTGAACGAAACCGTGCTGGCTCTGCAGCGGGCCATGCGGAACATGGCGAATTCGGGATCGTCCTCCGGCATGATGGACCTCATCGAACGACTGCGGGGCATGGCGCGGCAGCAGACCGGAATCAACGACGAGATGAACCGGATGATGAGTGGATCGGACGGGAGCATGGACCTGGAGACGCAGGCACAGATATCCAGGCTTGCAGCCAGGCAGGACGCGCTGCGGAAAATCCTCGAACAACTGCGGCGCGAACAGCGGGAGCAGCAGGGCCAGATACTTGGCCGGTTACAGGAAATCGAAAAGGAAATGGAAGAGACGGTACGCGAGTTGCAACAGTATCAGATCGAACCCGCCCTGGTGGAGCGCCAGCAGCGGATCCTGTCCAGGCTGCTGGACGCCTCGCGTTCCATTCGAGGTCAAAAACGCGAGGAGAGGCGCCGCGCCGCGCCGGGCGAGGACCTTGCGGACCGTCCTTCGCCGGGCGACCTGCCGGATGATCTGACCGGGGTTGACCGCGTGCTGCGGGATGATATCCTGCGTGGCACGGGAGAAGGCGCCTGGCCCCGTGAATACGAAGCGCTCATACGTGCTTACTTTCGCGCACTTTCAAACATTCCGGTAGTGAACTAGGAAGCACTCGTGAATCCCCGTCCGAAATCGTACTGGCGCAATGCGCCACTCAGACGCACGTCTCGCGCAAGCGGGATCCTTGCCGCGTTTCTGACGGCATTCTTTCTCATGCCCCCGGGCGCCGAGGGGCAGACCGGGCAGTCCGCCGATCTGAACCAACGGATCGAGCAGGCCAGGACGC
>JAPOYX010000182.1 GCA_026706345.1 Gemmatimonadota bacterium
TCCGGGCGGCGGTGGCGGGGCCGCTTCCATATCGGTTGCCACCGACGTCGACGTGAAGAGGTACCCTAACAGGGTTAACAGGGTTAACAGGTATAACAGGTGCCGATTGATCATGGTCCGATCCCCCAGTTGATATTGTTGGACGCCGACCTCCAAGGTCGCGCCGTAAGCATATAACATTTTTGGTACCGGATCGAATAAATAATTACCCGATGCTGTTGTATTCCCGCGGCCGCTTGTGCTATATTTGCAACGTGGTACATTTTTTATCGATTTGGTACCAATACGCTGGCAGGGACCAAATCACTTTTTGCCGTTCGGAATCAACATAGGGGGAGGTAGCTGACTATGTATCAACAGGCATCCGGGCAAACGCGCCCTTGTTCCGCACCGATCATCTCAATCCTTGCAGCGGCTTTATTGCTGACCGGCACGAACGCCGGCGCGCAGGTGCTGGAAGAGATCGTCGTCACCGCGCAGAAACGCGAACAGAACCTGATGGACGTCGGAATCGCCATCACCGCCTTGACGGGCGAACAGGTGCGCGAACTCGGCATGCGGGATACAACCTGGATACCCGACATGGCGCCCGGCGTGCAGCTCGTGCAGCCCAACTCCCGCCAGTCCTACGGTTTCGCCGTGCGCGGCGTCCTCCAGGTCGATTTCGCCGATCACCAGGAGCACCCGACCGCGGTCTATGTGGACGAGGCGTACGTCAGCCAGGCCTCCGCTTCGGGTTTCCAGCTCTTCGACCTGGAGCAGGTCGAAGTCCTGCGCGGCCCCCAGGGCACGTTGTGGGGCAGGAACGCCACCGGCGGCGCCATATCGTTCACTACCAACAAGCCGACACAGGAATTCGAGGCATACGCCGAAGCCAGGTATGGCAGCTACGATAACGTGGGTTTCGAGGCCGCGATCGGCGGCGGTATCAGCGAGAAAGTGTCCGTCCGCTTCGCCGGCACCGGGAACTGGCACGACGGCTATGCCGAAAACACCGTCGGACCGGACACATTCGACGATAACACGGCTTCGTTCCGCGGTCAGGTCCTGTTCGAGATCAGTGATGATGTGACCCTGCTGATCAACGGCCGCGGGTCTTACAGCGAGCTCATAGACGGCGCCCTGTTAATTCTGCCGTCCAGCTACGACCCGGAGACCCATTTCGGTTATATTCGAGGACCAGATGAGGTCACAGACAACCCGTTGGCCGGCGACCTGGAGGCCGGTCTTCAGCCCTCGGTCGATTGTCCCGGCTGCGATTATTTCGGTTGGAAGGAGCCGGACGACGGCAGGCGCAACGTAAGCCATGATTTCATCGGCTTCTCCGACCTGCACACCTGGGGCGGCGGCGCCCGCCTTGACTGGGATGCCGGCAACTTCGATTTCGTCTCGATCACCGACTGGTACCACGTCGATAAGGAGTACATGGAGGACAGCGACGGTACGCCGTATCCGGTCCTGGAAACCTTCCTGGCGAACAACGTCGAACAATTCTCGCAGGAGATCCGTATCAGCGGTGAGGCGGAGCGCTTTCGCTGGGTAGCGGGGGGCTACTACCTGCGAATCCGCGGCGACTACGGCACGGGTATCACGTTACGTTCCGACGTGGAGTCTATCGGCGCTTGGCCCAGTCCTCGGGACGTGGGTTCCATAGTACCGCCTGATGGGCTGATTGGCGCCGCCGGCACCGAAATTCCCTGCTTTGGAGCGGGTGGGTTCGAAGATTTACCCCAGACCTGCGGCATGCAGCCCACGTCCCATGATGCGGGCATCTTCCTCGTGTCCGGGTACTGGGAACAGGATACGGATTCGTATTCGGTGTTCGCCCAGACCGAGTTTGACCTGACGTCCCAGTTGACGCTGACCACCGGCTTCCGCTATATCGACGAGAATAAAGAGCTCGACTACATCAACCTGTACGACATCTGGCCGGCCGGCGAGCCAAGAGGGTTTTTGGCCCCTGTTGAACCCGCCGCTTACACGACCGTGTTCAACAAGGATTCGGCTGGCAACCTCGCCGAGTACGACGAGGGCCTGTGGTCGGCCAAGGTGGGGATCGACTGGCAGGTCAACGATGACCTGCTGACGTACTTCACTTTCAACCGCGGCGTCAAGGGCGGCGGCTTCAATGGGCCGGCGGAGGGTTATAATTTGAGGCCCGAGCAGTTTCCGTTCAAGGAAGAGGTGCTCAAGGCCTACGAAATCGGCTTCAAGCAGACCCTGGCGGATAACCGCTGGCGCCTGAACGCGGCCGCGTTCTACTACGACTACGATGATTTCCAAGCCTTCATTTTCGAAGGCCAAGGAAACCTGATATCCA
The DNA here is from genome assembly GCA_026706345.1 of Gemmatimonadota bacterium. Taxonomy (NCBI): domain Bacteria; kingdom Pseudomonadati; phylum Gemmatimonadota; species Gemmatimonadota bacterium. The sequence continues at coordinate 2,321 of JAPOYX010000182.1, forward strand.
ACCAGGACGCCGAAATCTACGGCGCCGAACTCGAGATCGAGGGCTCGCCGGCGGAGGGCCTGGATTTCAAGGGCGGCGTGGCGTACCTGCAGGGAGAAGTCTATGACGTCACTTTCCCGTTCACCGACCCGGTCGACGGCCGTAGTTTTACCCAGCCGCTTGATCGGGAACTTCCGAGAGCGCCGGAGTGGTCCGTCAATGGCCTGGTGCGCTACCAGTGGCCGGTCAACATCGGTATGGGGGGGCACTTCGCCGTGCAGGCGGATTTCAATTACCGCAGCGACCAGAACATGCTCTTGACGGAAGCGCCCGCCGGAGAACAGGATGCCTACGCCATCGTCAACGCGCGCGCCAGCTATACCAGCAAAGACGGCCGCTGGGAAGCGGCGTTTGCGGCCCACAATATCGGTAACCAGTTCTACTGCACGCAGATCTACGACGTCGGGGAGTTCTTCAACAGCACCGAGTGCTTCTTCAATCGCCCGAGGTGGTTCGCGGGATCGGTGCGCATCAACTTCTAAGGAGGAATCACCATGCCCAAAGCAGACCAGATCTACCACAAGCGCCCTGACCTGGAGAAAGCCTTCTACTATGCACAGGTCTGCAAGGCCGGGAACACGTTGTATGTCTCGGGCTGCGTCAGTTGGGATGCCGAGGGAAACATTATCGGCGCGGGTGACATGAGGGCGCAGGTCGAGCAGGTCTACACCGACCTCAAGGAAACGCTGGAAGCTAACGGCGGTACCCTGCAGAACGTGTTGAGGGAAAATGTCTTCACTACCGACATGGATGCGCTGATAGCCAACAACGACGTTCGCATCCGGTTCTACCAGGAAGCCGGGTCGGCGCCGCCCGCAGCGACCTGGGTCGGCTGCACCCGC
>JAPOYX010000183.1 GCA_026706345.1 Gemmatimonadota bacterium
CGGTGATTGATCTCCCGTTTCGACGCCAGAATAAGGCCGGCAAGCGCCACGCCCACACTGACTATCCCGATCAACTCGACGCTCATATTGTAACTTCCCCACGCTAAGGCGTATTCATCGTACTGAGGGTAACTGGCACCAAGTTCAGTGTTCGAATTCCTGTCCGTATCTCAACCAGTTACTTCAATAGTCGGCATCCCCTGCAGGTTTCTCGTACAAAAAAACAAACCTGGTACGAGAATAAGACTCTACCGACGGCACTTCGAGTTTTACTGAACGCCCCAATCATTCCACATGCCAATCCTCAGCCGTGATTCAACCCATCTAGGCCCACGCCCCCCGAGCCATCAGCCCCCCGTCCACATTCAACCATTCTCCCGTGATGAAGGAAGCCCGGTCGCTCGCGAGGAAGAGCACCGTGTTGGCGATATCTTCCGGACTACCAAGCCGGTTTACCGCATGCCGGGAGGCCATGTCCGTCCGTATTTCGGCCTCGTCGCCACCGATCGAATCGATGGCCTCCTGCAGGAGCGGCGTTTCGATGGTGCCCGGGTTGACCGCCACCACGCGGATATTGTCCTCCGCATAGTCCAGGGCCAATTGACGAACCAGCGACAGGTCGCCCCCCTTGCTCGCCGCGTAGGCGGAGATGCCCTTCGCCGACTGCAGTCCCTGGACGCTCGCCGTGTTGATGATCACCCCGCCCCCGCGTCGCTTCATCACGGGAACGCAGTACTTGACCATCAGGAACCGGCTTTTGAGATTCACGTCGATGATCCGGTCCCACTGCGCCTCGGACAATTCGTGGGCGGGAAGATAGCTCGCCGTAGGCTGGATCCCGACGTTGTTGCACAGTATATCGACGCCTCCCCAGGCTTCCGTCGCGGTTTCCACCAGGGAACGGCATATCTCGCTGGTGGTGACATCGGCGTGGACGTAACGGATCCGGTCGCTGGACGCGGCGATTTCGGTGCCGGCTTCGTCGTCGATATCGGCGCAGAGTACATGGGCGCCTTCACCGGCGAAGGCGCGTACGATCCCCCCGCCAATTCCCTTGGCACCGCCGGTAACGATGACCACTTTTCCTTCGAATGCTGACATGACTTGCTCCTTTCTGCGGCAGTATCTCACCTGATGGCGATCGGCCGGGCCGGCGAGCCCGTTGCGCCCTTGAATCGTATGGGCGTGTGGATGAACAGGAACTCGTAGACCCCGTCCCCGGACAGTTCGTCAAGGTTCATGTTCTCGAGGTTCCATACGCCGTTCCGGGTGATCAACTCCTGGTGGACCGGAAAGGCTTTACTGACATCCGGATTAGGCACGACCTCAGTGGTCCACTGGTCAGAACCGATCATTGAGGCCTTCTTCTCGACCACCCAGCGGGCTACGGCCATTCCGATGCCCGGCGGGCTGGCGTTGTATGTGCCGGGGTCGTTCCAGTGACGCGCCCATCCGTACCGGAAGAAGTACGCGTCTCCTGGTTCGAGACTTTCCATCGCAATGCCCTGGCGCTCCAGCGCGCCTTCGACGTCCTCCACGGTGACCTCGTACCCGTGATTGAGGGATTCCACGCCCTTGTACGCGGCCACGTCGACCAGGACACCCCGGGTGACGAAGGGCTTGACGTGCTCGATGCCCAGCTTCACGAGCCCGTAGGGCCCCTTGATCTCTTCATTGGTAAACCCGTTATAGAAGACGTCCTTCTCTGTTCCGTCCGCCATCCTGATCCGTTCGCCGATATGGCCCGGCCCATCGAACTGCGTGCCGACCTGGCCGATTTCGGCCACCAGGAACTCATCGTAATAGATCAGGTTGTTCGACCCCATGGGCTCGCCCGTGGGAGAACCGGGCAGCACCATGGAATACGTCCGCTGGCCGAAGAGGGGCATGTCGGCGCTGTATACCTGGCCGATTTCGTAGATCTGACCCGTCTTGACCAGGGTCAAAGCCTTCAGCACCTTTTCCGGCGTGATCCAGTTGGAACCACCGGCCTGGTCATCCTTGCCCCAGATGGGATGGGGCCACCACGGTCCCTGCTCCCGCGTCTGCGCGGAGACCTGGAGGACCAAACCAACGGATAGAAGGAAAACGATAACGTACTTCGCGGATTTCATGAAACTACCTCCTGAATGAGTTGACTGAACGGCATAGCATAGCTGAAATGCAACCATGGCATGGTGGATCGGTTCCGTTTTCCAAAATCAGTCGTAATTGCTCTGTACATGCTCGCCCAACAGCCGGCGCTGGCGGTCCGTGGCGCGGGAAAGTATATCCGGATCGAACTGGAACCGGTTCAGGTAGGGCGGAAACTTCTGCGTGATCATGCGCTGGGCGTAATGGACCTGGAGCAGGTAGCGCACCCGGTCGCTCGTGTTCGCCGTTCCCCGGTGCCAGACTTCGCAGCGGAACAGGACGGCGTCGCCGGCGGAGCAGAAAATGCTCCTAGGTTCGACCCCGCGCCAGGAGGTCTCTCCACTGATAGGGCGGCGACCGGCGCGGTGGCTGCCGGGAATGAACTGCGTGGGCCCCAGGGCCTCGTACAGATCATCGAGATAATAGTGGGCCGTGGTGATGTACACCGGCACCTTGACCCGGGGATCGTCCATGACGTCCTCCGGCAGCTCCAGCGGCTGCCAATCCACGTGGATGCCCTGGTCCGGCCGGCCCGGGCCCGTCATCCACGCCGTCATGCCGATGACGTGACAGTCCGCTCCATGGGCGGCTTCGACCACGTCGATGACCTCAGGGCGGTCCAGATAGGACAGAAACACCGGGTCCCGGTTGAACACGTTGTTGATGGACTTGTTGAGAAAACCGTGGCTTTCGGGATCCGTAAACCGATCGAATTCATCGGGACGCGCTTCCAGCCGGTCCATGGCGTCGCGCAATTCGACAACTTCACCATCTGTAAGCGCGCCGGGGAAATAGACGTAGCCGTCCTGTTCCAGGGCTTCAACCCGCTGTTTCGGCGTCTCTCTCGCGACCAGTTTCAGTCCTTCCGGCACGCTCGAACTCCTCAGGTTTCCTCGAACTCGGGCAGTTCCGACAGAAAACGGAAACCACCGCCGGCCCTGTGTTCGCAGCAGAAGTGTGTCCTGCCGTTGGTGGCCACGAGATACCGGGCCTGGATGACCGAATTGTACCGGGCCAGTTGCTCGAACACCGCTTCGGTCACCCGGACCTCCGGCGCCTTGCATTCGCCCATCAGGACCGGCCTGCCTTTCCGGTCATGCATGATCACGTCGGCGCGGACCGCCGTTCCGGCATACTGGAATCCTTTTTCCACGGCGGCAAAGCCCGCGGGAAAGCCCCGGTCCTCCACCAGGTACCGAACCAGGTGCTGCCGGACCCATTCTTCGGGCGTAAGGCGGACGAACCGGCGCCGGACCCCGTCGAAGATAACCCTGCGGCCCGCTTCGTCCGAGTCGATTTCGAATACGTATTCCGGGAAATTGAGCCGTTGCATGATGAAGGCGGCCGGCACTCGAAGACGGCGTTCGAACTGGACAGCTTCTAGTCGGGACAGTGCCCCGTTTCGATCCAGTCCACGAGGCGGATGGTGTGTATGACGTCCCGCAGGTCGCTGACCGGGGTGGTGTGGTTTCGTACGGACTCCACGAAATGCTCGTGCATGGCGAGCGCACCCTCGTAACGGGGCGTATCTTCCGGGTCGTCGCCGTTGATCTCCCAGCCCCGCAGCACGGTCTGCTGATCGTCCTCGCGGATGTCGATTTCCTCGGGCAGCTTCATGTAGCAGCCGATGCCCACGCCGTGCAGCTCCGCGCCCAACACCCGGCCGCCGGAGGCGCGGTTTCCAAATACGACGCCCGTGGCCCCGCCGGCGAAACGGACCAGCGCCGTGTAGTGATTCCAGTCGACGGAATCGAACTTGTCGCGGTAACGGGTTACTTCGACGGGTTCACTGCCCACCATGTACCGCAGCAGGTCCACCACGTGGGTCACGTCGTTCCAGAGCGTCGTCGTGTACTCCGGCCTGTCGAGCAGCATTTTCTTGTTGAAGGTGGTCACGGCGAGAGAGACCGGGCCCCTCGCGCGCACGCGCCGCATAGCCTCGCGGACCACCGAGGTATAGCGCCGTTGGTACCCCACCATGGCGTACACGTCGTGCTCCACGGCCGCATCCAGCAATTGGCGCGTCTCTTCGCTGTTCTTTCCCGGGGGTTTTTCGATGAATACGTGCTTGCCCGCGCGCAGACAGTCGAGGGCGGGCTGAAGCAGCCATTTCTCGTGCATGACGCAGTAGACCACGTCCAGTTCCACTTCCGACAGCATGGCGCGATGGTCCGTGTACACGTGCGGAAAGTCGTATCGGTCCGTTACCTGCGCCAGGCGCGTCTCGTCCAGTTCGCACACGGCAGTCATTTCGACATCGGCCAACCGGTCCACCGCCGGGTAGTGGGCGCTCTGGGAACGGCCTCCGGCACCGATGAAGCCTGCACGCAACATGAAAACCCCCTTTTGTCCGCCGAGCGAAGCGAGCGGGTTTGCCGGTACTCGCAAATGGGCTATTTAATGTACTGGTTCATAGCGCCGCGCCGGTGGTCGAAACCCGGGGCGTGACTCCACGTGTGGCCCTGCCGCGCCATGGTATCCCGGACCAGGCGCCGCCGGTAAAGGCTGGCCAGGTTTTCCGCCGCCATGACATCCGGGTCGAACCGGTCGAGGATCCGATCGCGAAGACGCGCTTCCACCTGGCGGTGCGCGTCCTCGCCGGTAAGATTATGCCATTCGCCCGGATCGCTGTCCAGATTAAAAAGGCACGGCGCATGGCCGTGGATGTAGTGGTACTTGTACCGTCCCTGCCGCGCCATGATGCAGGGCATGCCCACGGCCTCGTGCGCCTGGGCGAACACCACGCGGTCCGCGTCGGCCCCGGCGGTGGACGACGCGAGACTTACGCCGTCGTGGGGAAGCAGGCCCCCGACGCCCGCGAGGTCGCAGAAGGTGGGCAGGAGATCGATCAGGGACACGGGACGGGGACAGGTTGTACCCGCCCGCCAGCCTTCCGGATAGCGGACGATGAGGGGTACGCGGCAGGACCATTCGTAGAAGCACCGCTTCTGCACCATGCCCCGCTCGCACAGCATATCACCGTGGTCGCTGGCGAAGACCACCACCGTGTTTTCCGCCAGGCCCGTCTCGTCCAGCGTGTCCAGCAGGCCGCCGACCTTGTCGTCCATGTAGCTCACCAGCGCGTAATAGGCGCGGCGAAGCCGATAGAGGCCCTCTTCGTCCCGCAGGTCGTAACGGCCGGTACCGTGATAGGCGTTCAGGTTCCGGTCCATCATGGAGTAGTGTTCATCCATGTCGGCGGGTAAGGCAGGGAGTTCGATTTCCGCCCCTTCATACTGTTGCCACCATACATCCGGAGGCCAGAACGGCTCGTGGGGATGGTGATAGGACGCGCAGAGCAGGAAGGGACCCTCTCCCCCGCCGGACTTCCTTGCCCGCAGGTATTCAATGGCCCGGAAATGAGTTTCCTCGTCGTAGCTGAGGGCGTCGTGCCAGACCCCGATTCGCACGCCGTCGCCCGTGTAACCCGCCGCGTTATACGCCGGCCGGTCGGCCATTACCCGCTCGCAGTCCCTTCCCCCGGTCTCCTTGAGACGGATCCACTCGGGTTTGACCCAATCGAAATCCGAGGAATATATGTCGGTGGTCAGCCGCATTCGGAATCCGTGCAGTTGATCCGGACCGATGAAGTGCATCTTGCCGGACAGCACGGTATCGTAGCCCGCATCGGCCAGGTAGTGGGCGAAGGTCGGCTGGTCCGCGGCCAGCAGCGCGCCATTGTCCCAAGCGCCGATTTCGGAGGCGTGTCTTCCCGTCATCAGGCAGGCCCGGCCGGGCGCGCAGAGAGGAAAGGCGGTATAGGCGGCATCGTACCGGACGCCGGTTTCCGCCAGCCTGTCCAGGTGCGGTGTCCGGACGACGGGATGTCCGTAGGCCCCGGTCAACGCGGCGACCATCTGGTCGGAAAGGATCAGGAGGATGTTGGGCTGGTCGGCCATGACGCTCCAGGAGGACCGTGCGGGCGAGTCCACTGCGGGCAATTATCGCTGTCGGCGGCCTCCGCGCCGAGCGGGCGTCCCGGTTTCGAGCAATACGTTTTGCGTCATGGAGACGAGCGGTACCACGGATATCAACGCGGTAAGGGCGCCGACCGGACCGCCGATCAGCAGCAACAGGCCGATATCCCGGGGAGGCCCCTCGGCGAGGACGGCCAGCGGGGCGGCGATCAGCAGGGCGGCCAGGCCGGCCAGGAACAGGAAGGGCATGGCCCGCGACATGCCGGCACGCACCGAGTGGCCGACCGGTTCCCGCCGCGCGGCTTCCATCTGGATTCTGACCTGGCTGTAGCCCAGGAAGGCCATCACTACGGCCAGCGCTCCGGCCGCCATGAGGGCCAGGATACTCGAAACCGAAATCAGATCCACCAGGCCAAAGGTCATTCCCGCCGTGACGATCATGGTGTACAGCGCGCAACCCATGGCCACAACGGCGAAGCGGGCGCCCACGCGCAGCGCCAGGTAAAGGGTAATGATCATGATGCCGATCATCATCCCGTTCCACTCTCCCAGCCAGTCGATCGACCGTGCAAAGGGGAGCAGCAACCGCACGATGCTTCCGGCCGCCAACACTCCCAGAGTCAGCGCGATGCTCTTGCCGGGCCGGTCGTCGATCCGGGCTCCGACGATGACCAGTACGATCAGCATGATCACGAAAAGGCCGTAAAGCAAGTCGCCGGACAACAGTAACGCGATCAGACCGTCGGTGGCCGCATGTTCCGCCTTCAGCGCCGTGGCGGCGATTCCCGACACGGCCAGCAACACGGCGAAGGCGTAGACCAGCCCGGTCCTGTCGATCAGTTTTCCGTAGAATGCTGCCAGATTGTTTGCCATCACACGCTCAACTTCCTGATCTGCCAGTCCGCCACCAGGGAGGACAGGAGCATGTTCGTCCAGAGGAAGGCGGTCAGCAGGCTGCCGGCCGCGCCGGAAAACAGCACGAGGCCGAAATTGACGAGCCCGTCCGTGCCGACCACGACCAGGCTGAGCGAGACGAGCAACAGCATGACGTGGACCCAGACGAGGACCGGCCTGCATTTCTCAAGCGCCGTCATTACGCCTTGCCGGACCGAGGACTCCACACCGGACTCCGCCCGCAGAAATTCGAACATCCAGAGATGGACCGTGGTGAAGACGAGAAACGCGCCGAGGAGACCCGCCGCGCCGGCGAGCGTGAAGTACGGTGCGATTCCGGCGATGTTCCATAGCCTGAGGACGGCTCCGGTCATGATCAGATGGTACAGTATTCCCACCAGAAAAACCACACCGGCGGCCCGGTACCGGATCAGAAGCAGGGCGCCGAGCAGCCCCAGGGCGATCACCGCGGCTCCTGCCAGTCGATCCACGACATCCTCACCGTATGGCGAGGGCGAATCCTCTGCCGCGTGATCCGGGAGCGTCACGGCCAGGGGAGGCGCCTCGGATTCCAGGATGGCCGCCAGGGCGCGCGCCTCGTCAAGGGTGTCGCCCCCCGGGATCTCTATGCGCCCGTCGGGTATCCTGCCCTGTATGTTCAGTGTCACGTACACCTGCCCGTTCATCTTGATGGCCAGGCGGTTGCCCGCGTTGGCGCTGGACAGGTTGGCCAGGCTCTCCCGGCCCTCGTCCTCCAGGAATAGACGCACCGCGTAGGCACCACGGTTCGCGGTAACCGATGCGTCGCTGACCACGGCCGAGGCGAGGGGTTGCACGTTCAGGTCGATGTCCTGATTGATGAAGTAGAGCGGATAGTACAGACTTCCGCCGCGTTCCACCGGCTCGGAAGCCCAGGCGAAGGCGCCGGCGGGGGGATTCGCCAGGTTGAAGGCCCGAATGGCGGCCTGCACGGTGGAATCGGCCAGTATGGCCCGTACGGCTTCCACGTTGTCCTCCCTGACCGCGATGTCACCGATTCCCTCTTCCACGGTTATACGGGCAAGCAACGCGCTCAGTCCACCCGGCGGCACCGATTCCGATCTGTCCTGTCCGGCTGTTTCCGGGTCGCCCGCACCGCCCGGGTCGCTTGGGCCGCCCGCGCTCTGGCTGTCCACGCCTTGGCCGCCCGCACCTGGACCGAGCGGACCAGGCGGGCCGCCGGATGCCGACGAGTCCCTTTCAAGCACGGCATCGTCTATACGCTGCCTCAACGCCTGTACTTCCGCGCCGTCCTTGAATAAGTGCAGCGTGATCTCGCCGGATTCCCGGATCATTCTGCTTGCCAGACCGGTGTCCGCGCTCAACGGCACGACGATATCGAAGGTGTCCTCTTCCCGCGCCGCAACAACGGGTTCCGAAATACCGAAGGTATTCAGGCGTCGACGCCAGGTCTCGACCAGGCTCGCCACCGCCCGTATCCGGCCCCGTTCCGTGAACCGCGAGACATCCACGTCCGCGGCGAGACGGTATCCACCCGCCAGATCGATCCCCGGTACCGTGGACTGGCCGTACAGCGCTTTCCGTTCGGCCGGCGGGAGCTTTTCGAGTGTTTCTGAAGAGGACACCCACAACCTGACGGTCGGAAAGACAAGGATCCCGCCCAGCAGGGTTACAGCGAGAAAGACCAGGAAAGAAATACGTTTGTGGATGGTCTGTTCCTTTCAATACCGCAGCCGGCGTGGGACCAGCAGCCACCTCGACAGGGTGATGGTTTGCCACGATGCCGGACTTCAATACCCCGGCCAGCGTGGAACCGGCGGCCAGTCTACCAGTCTACCGGGGGCCGGGGCGCGTGACGGATGATGTCGACCAGATCCCGGACGGCCCGTTCGAACCCTATGGTCATCGCCCGCACGGCGACGGCATAGCCCACGACCATTTCTTCCACTTCCGCGATGCCCGCCAGATCGGCCGCCGTCCGGTAATCGACGCCCCGGCCGACGGAAACTCCCATGTTCAGCCGCGCCGCCGTCTTTGCCGCGCCGGCCATTTCTTCGAATACCCGGGCTTTCTTCTCGGGGTCGGCGGCCTGAACGTATTGACTCGCGTCGATATGCACATAGTCCGTCTTGATCTCGGCGCATTGCCGGACGTGCGTCGCGGTGGGTCTGATCAATATGTTCGTAAGGATACGGTTTTCCTGCAACACCCCGATCATGCGTTCGACCGGCCGTTCCAGGGAATCGCCCTGGGGCCAGGGTGAATCGTACCAATCATTGTTCAGGCCCGCATGCCCGTAACCCAACGGAACAAGAGTAACCATATCGGGCGAAATCGTCAAGATACTCTGCAGCAGTTCCGGGTCCGGGGGAGCAATGACGTTCAGGTGGCTGTGCACGAGCTGCCGGATGATGTCGTATTCCCCGCCCAGGTAAAGCGAAGCGTCAGATGCCCACGAGATCGTTACGGCGTCCGCCCCGCTCACCTGCGACATCATGACTGCGGTCATGGGATCGGGTTCTCCGCGTTTCGTTATGTTTCGCAGGGCGGCGACCTGGTCTACGCATACACTCAGTTTTACCATGGGTGAAGCTCCGGTGTCAGTTGTTTAAAAGGTCGGAAACCCGAACGAATTCAATGCCCCTCAACTCAAGTTGTGCCATCCGGTTCACCAGAACCTGAAACGTATGCGGCCTTGCATCGGCGATGACAATCGCCCGGGCGTCTTCCAGGGCCGAAAGCGACGCCCGGTCCAGGTTCATGGATATGATCACGGGGTTGTAAACGGGATCGAGGGTGCCCCAGGCACGAAGCCGGCCGGGTCCGTCGTCCGGATTCTCCGAAACCGAGGACGATTCCCCTGTTTGCGCGATGTCCACGAAGTACTTGTCGCGCTTGCCCAGTTCGTTCACCACGGGGGCGAGTACTTCGGCATCATTGTCCATGCGGCCACCAGGGTATCCCAGCACGCCCCGGGCTGTCGGAAGCGATGCGAGGGCGTCTTCCACGATGCGCCGGTTGGTCGCTTCCGAATGAGCGGACAGAATGGATCTCTGGCGTGACACATTGCGCGTGAAAGACCTCGGTTGCACGGGCAGCAACGCAATCACCTCGTGGTTCCCGCGCGCGATCTCCCTGGCTATATCACCCGCCCCGGATACCCAGGGCAGCAGGGCGAAGGTGATTGGCCGCGTGAATTCCGCCAGTTTCTCGACCATGTCGCGGTGATTCCCGTCCGTGTAGGCGATCACTACCGCCAGGCGGCCCTTTTTTTTCTGAACGCCTTCTGCGCGGTTTATGTAGAGGTGGTGCGTAACCTTGCCGTCGTGGGCGATTTCGAGCAACAAGTCCCGGGTCCTGCTCCGTTCCGCCGCGCGGACGACCGTCCCGCCCGCCCGCGTGACCGCCCTGGCAATCTCGAGATTGCATTCCGTCAGCGAATAGGCGCCCGAAACGGTGACATGGCGCTCCACGGGCGTCCACCGGCCTGCTCCGATCATCCGACGCGGTTTTTCATCCCTTATCCTGCCCGGCGTCACCTGCAGATTGACGAGCGCACCGTACAGGGCGGTCTCCAACGCATGATAGGCCTCCTGGTCGGATTTAAAGGCCGCGGTGCGCGCATACTCGGGAAAGGAAACCGGCCGGGGGCGGTCCAGGAGCCAGTCCACTACCGCCCGCGCCTGGTCTTCATACGCCAGGACCCACGTGGCGAAGGCCAGCAGGACGAATATGGCCGTTCCCAGGCCCGCGTAAAGGAAGTGGCGCCGCCGTTGACTCCTTTCGTTCATCAACCGCTGTCGGGCCGAATGTGAATACCGGAAGCGCATAGTGCAGTCCGTCAGGAATGGTCTTTGCGGTGGTCTCCGTATTCCCGAAGCGCATCGGCCAGCGCCGCAAACTCGGCCAGGTCCAGGGTTTCCCCGCGTCGTTTCAGGTCAATGCCGGTACGATCCGAAAGATAGGCGGCGGAACCGGGAGCCAGGCGACTCACCGCGTGGTGCAGCATCTTGCGGCGATGCTGAAAGGCCGCCCTGATCAGGACGGTCAGCAGGCTCGGGTCTCTGACATCAACGGGCGGTCGATCATGGGGGGTCAGCCTGAGGACGACCGAATCCACCGCCGGACGGGGAACAAACCGGTCGCCTCCTACATGAAACAGGGACTCCACGCCGTAGTGGAACGCCAGAATGGCGGTTATCGCGCCATAGGCTTTCGTTCCCGGAGAGGCCGTCAGGCGTCCGCCCACCTCGCCCTGTACCATGATGACCGCGCGCGTGATCTTTCCATGATGGGTGATCAGCCGGTCCAGGACAGGGCCCGTGATGCCGTAGGGCAGGTTGGCCACGATCACGAACCCCGTTTCGCCGGAGCCTTCCATCAGTTCCGGCAGATCCAGATCGAGCACGTCATGATTCAGGATGGCCAGGTGGTCGTAGTGTCCGTACGCCTCCTCGAGAATCCGCGCCAGCCTGGCGTCGATTTCCACCGCGGTGATCCTGCCCGCCCGGGTCACGAGGTGCCGGGTCAGCGCTCCGGCCCCCGGACCGATTTCAAGCACGGCCGTATTCGGCGTAACACCCGCCGCCTCGACGATGCGACGGGCTATGGACGGATCGTTCAGAAAGTGCTGGCCCCGCGTCCTGGATGGACGGAACGCCGATCTGCGAAGTTCGGCCAGCAGGTCCCCGGGAGGATCGAACGCCGTGCTCATGAGATACGAAACACCTTCTCCGCGTTCCGGGTCGTGGTCCAGGCCAGTTCGCCCATGGACACGGCCCGGTGACAGGCGACCGCTTCAGCCGTGTTTACGAGATAGGCCGGTTCGTTCCGGCGGCCGCGGTGGGGAACGGGCGCCAGGTAAGGCGCGTCTGTTTCAACCAGGATGCGATCCTTCGGCAACCTGGAGACCACTTCGTGGACCGTCGAGTTCTTGAACGTGGCGATGCCGCCAAACCCCAGGAAGCATCCCATGGAAACGGCCTTTTCCGCCATGCCGATATCCCCGGTAAAGCAATGCAGGATTGCGGTCGTCTCCCCGTCGGGGAACTCGTCCAGCATGGCCATGACCTCGGCATGGGCGTCCCGGTCGTGAACGATGACCGGCAGCCCCGTGCTTCGGCCCCACTCCATATGCTTTCTGAACGACGCCTGCTGCAGCGGATAGGTGGACGGGTCGTGGAACAGGTCGATACCCGTTTCGCCCACGCCGACGATGGACGGATGATCGAGCAGTTTCTCGATTTCCCGGAAATCCGCTTCACACGCTTCGTGGACGTGGCAGGGATGGATGCCCGCGGCGGCGTACACGGCGTCGCAGTGCTCGGCAAGCGCAACCGCAGCCAGGCTGCTTTCGAGATCATACCCGATGGAGACCATGCGCTCCACGCCTGCCTCGAGAGCCCGTTGGATCACGTCGCCCCGGTCATGATCGAATGCTGCATCGGTAAGATGGGTATGGGTGTCGAACAGCAAAGGCAGCGCCAGGGTGGAGGATGATTGCGTGATGCCCGATCCGCAGCGGCCGAATCAATCGCACTGGTGGCCGTATCGATCCGCGGCGGCAGCCGCATCATTCGTACAGGGCCTGACGGCCATACGGACCGTCAGGTCACCGATGAACCCGATTGTACCCGGACGTCCGGACCGAGGAGTACGGGCGCGCCGCCGGCATCTAAGGCCGCGAGCAGCATGCCCCTGGATTCCACACCCCGGATTTTCGCGGGCTCCAGGTTCACAACCACTACGATCTGGCGCCCGACCAGTTTGTCCGGGGTGTAACCCGGGGCTATGCCGGACACGATCTGCCGTTCTTCCTCCCCGATGCGGAGCTGCAGCCTGAGCAGCCGGTCCGTTCCGGATACCGGTTCCGCCGCCACGACATCGGCGATGCGCAGATCAATCTGCCGGAACGCATCGATCGAAATGAGTTCGTTTCCGTCCGTCCCGGCGGGTTCGGTTCCACTGGAATCCACCTTCCCGTCTTCCACGGCGATGGACTTGCCCAATTTTTCGACCTGCGCGTCGATCGTTTCGTCATCGATCTTCTGAAACAGGATTTCGATCTTGCCGACGGGCCGTCCGGACAGTGACGCGTCTATCTCGACCTCGTCCCATTTCTGCTCTTCTACGCGCCCTTCCAGGCCCGCCATCTTCCACAGTTTTTCGGCGCTGAACGGCATGATGGGAGACATGACCAGAGCCAGGGTCCTGACTGCCTGCGCGCATACGTAGAGCGTGGTCGCGCACCGTGCCCGGTCGGTCTTGCGCGTGTTCCAGGGCGCCTGGTCGTTGAAGTACCGGTTGCATCCGTTGCCGAGGGATATCAGTTCTCTGACCGCCCGCCTTACCTGGAAGGACTCGAAACACTCGCCGACACGGTCCGGGGCTCCGGCGACGGTATCCAGCATATCCCGGTCCTCCGGCGCAAGCGGCCCCGGCTCCGGGATCACCCCGTCGAAATACCGGTCGATGAAAGTCAGCGTGCGGTTTACGAAATTCCCGAAAATATCGGCCAGCTCATTGTTGTTCCGCGCCTGGAAGTCCTTCCAGGTGAAATCGGCGTCCTTCGTCTCGGGTGAAATCGACGCGAGACAGTACCGCATGGGATCGGGCGGAAAGACCTCCAGGTACTCATCCAGCCAGACCGCCCAGTTCCTGCTCGTGGACAACTTCTGCCCCTCGATGTTGAGAAACTCGTTGGCCGGAATTTCGGAAGGCAGGATGAAATCCCCGTGTTCCATGATCATGGCCGGCCACAGAATCGCGTGAAAGACGATGTTGTCCTTGCCGAGGAAATTGACGAGTTTGCAGTCCGGGTTCAGCCAGTAATCCTTCCACCGGTCGGGATCGCCCTGTTTCACCGCCCACTCCCGGGTGGACGATACGTAGCCCAGCGTGTTCTCGAACCAGACGTACATGACCTTGCCCACCGCGTCGTCCGTCGGCAGCGCCACGCCCCAGTCCAGATCGCGCGAGATAGGGCGGTCGGACAGCCCCTCGTTGAACCAGCCCCGGCAGTAGTTGCGCACGTTATCCTTCCAGTGCTCTTTCGTCTCGATCCAGGCCTCCAGCTCAGGCGACATGCGGGCCAGCTTGAAGTACCAGTGGTTGGCCGGACGCACCTCGAGCGGACCTTCACAGGATTCGCTGTGCGGATCGATCAACTGCGTGGCGTCGAGTATGGTGCCGCAGGCCTCGCACTGGTCTCCCCGGGCGCGGTCCGATCCGCAATGGGGGCACGTGCCCTCCACGTAACGATCGGGCAGAAAGCGGTCGCTGGCCGGACAGTAGATCTGGTTGACTTCGCGTATTTCGAAACAGCCCTTTTCTTCCAAACGTCGGAAGTAGGCCCGGGCCGTTTCATGGTGTATGGGCCGGGAGGTCTGGGAGAAATTGTCGTAGACGATACCGAATTCTTCGAGGGCCCCCTTGATGACAGGATAGTACTTGTCCACCAGTTCCCGGGGCGTTGTGCCTGCCTTCTCGGCCGCCAGGGTGATGGCCACGCCGTGATCGTCCGATCCACTGACGTGAACGACATCCCGGCCTTTCAGTCGCTGGTACCGTACATAGACGTTTCCAGGCAGATGGACGCCCGCAATGTGGCCGATATGCAGCTTGCCGTTCGCGTAAGGCAAGGCATCTGTTACGAGTATTTTTTCCGCCACGGTTTCCTCGGGGACGCGGGTGACCCATACCGGCTGAATCTCGTTCAATTGCCGGATGAATCCCGTTCAATTGCCGGATGAACGTCGTCCAATTCCAGCATCACGATAGCGTGTGAATGGCGGTTTGTCAACGGATCAATCCGTGGCGGGCAGGGTATGGGAGGGCTCCGCCCCGGAGCGCGTCTCGCGCGAAGGCGTCGATCCCCGTTTCAATCTGAGTCTGAGGACAAGCACGAGCAGGGCGAGCTGGACGTGTGCGTTGAGGGCGATGCCCCGCCTGGCTTCTTCTATGGCCGCGATACCATGCTCGATATCCAGGGTGTCCAGCCTGGAAGCCAGCGCCTGCAATGGGGTCCGGCGTTCCGGACCGGAGAGAATCGAGGGTTCGCCCGTGTTGGACAGAATGAACAGGTCGCGGTAGAGCTCGAGCAGGTGGTCCAGGATCTTCTCGATGACCGGTTCTTCCCGGTGTGACGCGGCCAGGGATTCCACCTGCTCGAACAAGCGCAGAGGCGGTGCGTCGTGGATGCACTCCAGCAGGGCAAAGGCATCTTCCCGAATCCGCAAGCCTCCTTCCGACATGGCAGACAGCGCCACGGCAAGCCGGCCCTCGGACCTGCGGGCGAGCAGCGAGGCCTCATCGGGTTCCACGTCGTACCGCCCGGTCAGCGCCGCCGTCACTTCGGCTTCATGGAGGCGCGGAAGGGAAACGGGCTGGCAACGGGACAGGATGGTCGGCAGCAGCAGCCGGGAACGCACCGCGGTCAGGATGAGCATCAGGGTGCCCGGAGGCTCCTCGAGCGTCTTGAGCAGTGCATTCGCGGCCGCGGTGTTCATGCGCTCCGCCGCGACGATCACCGCGACCTTCTTTCGCCCTTCGTACGGCTTGACGGACGCATCTCGCCTGAGCGACCTGATGTCGTCCACGGAAAGGATGTCGTTCTTCCCCAGCGGCAGGGCGGCGTAAGGGTCGCCGGCCAGAAGTGCGGACAATCCCTGCCTGCGTTCCTCCCGGGCGTTTCCACGGCCCGGAGATTCTCTGTCTCTCGTAGCCGCTCCCTCCGGAGGCGGGGCGGATGACGCGGGAACCAGGAGGTGTACGTCGGGGTGCTGAAGCGCGCGGATCCGCCGGCAGTGCCGGCACGCCCCAGACTGGCCGCAGGGTTCTCCGGGTCCACTTTCGCAATTGACCGCGCAGGCGAGTTCAATGGCCAGCGCTTCGGCACCCACGCCGGGCGGTCCGCAGAACAGGTACCCGTGCGCCAGACGGTCCTGCTTCACGGCGTCCATGAGCCGCTGCCGCTGTCGGTGGTGGCCGATGATCCGGTCAAAAGCCATGATACCCATTCAGGATGTGGGACGGACTACGTAATGGACCCGGTTGGACTTCTCCGACGCCTCGCCAAAGGTGAAACCGTCAAAGGCGCCGAGTACGTGATAACCCGCCTCGCGGCAGAGCTGGGCGAGTCTGGCCACGGGATAAATCCGTTGCTCGTGGCGTTCCAGGGAGGAGTGCCGTTTGCCGTTGCGGTTGAAGGTAAGCTGAAATTCATTGACCTGTACGCCCGTGTCGGGAACATACTCGCAACGCCGGATGTAGGAAAAATCCCCTTTGCTTTCCTTGTCGACCTGGTTGTGGAAGTACCTGCGCGAATTGATCTCCGTACAGACGTCGAATATGAACAGACCGCCGGCGTTTATTGCGGCACGCAGTCTGTTCATCATGGCGAGGATGTCCGCCTCTTCCATGATGTAGTTTATGCTGTCGTACAGGCACAACACCGCGTCGTAAGATCCGGATACCGGCAGACGCACCATGTCGCCCGCCTGAAAGCGAATGGTCCGGTGCGCATCCAGGGCTTTCTGTCTCGCGACGGCGATCATGCACTCGGACCGGTCGACGCCCGTCATCCGGTATCCCCGGTCGTCGAGGATACACGCCATGGCGCCGGTCCCGCAGGCCAGTTCGAGTATGTCCTTCGGCGTCACCCCGAACCGGGTGAATACAGACTGTATGTAGTTTGCCCACTGCCTGTAATCCACGTGACGCATCACGTGATCATAGATCTGGGCGAGATCGCTGTAGGGAGGCTCGAAATCGGTTAAGGAAGGTTCCCGGGACGCATGCTCACCGGGATCCCGGTCTCGGGTGTTCACCATTCTTCGAACCCCGGCGATTCATCGCCCAGCCGCTCATCACTCAGCACGACGTACAGGGACTGCGCCCGGTCTTTCGACACGTTTCCCGCCGGGATATCCGACACTTCGAACTCCAGCCGTCTGTGGGGCCACTCCACGACGACGATGTCCTTTGCCGCGACCTGGTGCCCGGGTTTCGCGGGTCTGCCGGAAATGGAAACCAGACCCTGGTCGCAGGCTTTTTTGGCGGCATCCCGCTGCTTGATGATGCGGGACCGTTTCAAAAACAGATCTATTCTCATTTCATGGCATTCGCGGTATTCGCGGCGCGGTTCACCGCTCAGGGCAGGGCGTCCAGACCGCGTTCGTCGATGTACAACTCGCGGCGAAGATCCTCGATCCACCGTTCCCGTTCCCTGTTCCACTTGGCCTGCCTGGCCAGATACGTGATCTGCTGAAATTGGTCGTCCAGGGAGAGCTTTTCGCCGCCGGTCCTGCCGTTCAGCATCATGATGTGATAGGAGACGGCACCCTGGTCAACCACCTTGATGGGTTCGGTCATCTGGTTGACGGATATGGTGTCCAGGGCGGCCTGGTACTGGGGCAGCAACTGATCCATCATGAACTCTCCGATCCGGCCGCCGTCTGAAGCGGAGGCCAGGTCTTCCGAGTATTTGCCGGCGGCCTCGGCGAATGATTCATCGCCGTCGAGAATCCGCTGGCGCAGCATGGAAATCGTCTCCAGCGCACGATGATCGTCCTCATCTGTCTTCGGAATCTGGACCAGGATGTGACGCACCCGGATCTGGTCGCCCTTCCGTTCTTCCAGCTTGATGATATGCAGGCCCACGTCCGTTTGCACGGCGGGGCTGATCTCGCCCGGTTCGAGGGCGAAAGCCGCGTCTTCGAAATCGGCCATGAACGTGCCGCGGGTGAAGAATCCCAGGTCCCCGCCGTTCCGGGCGCTGTTCAGGTCTTCCGAATACCGCCGCGCCATTTCGCCGAAATCCTCCCCGTCTGCTATCCTGCGCCGGATCTCCTTGATCCGTGCATTCAAGGCGGCCACGACTTCCGGGTCCGGGCGTGAAGTGATCATGATGTGGCTCAAGTCGAGCTGGATGGGGTACGACGGAATGCTGTCGTAGTGGGTCTCATAGTACTGGGCTACTTCAAGGCCGGTAACCCGCACTTCGCCGAAGCGATCTTCCTCGAGCCTTCGCTGGAGCAGTTCCTCTTCCTTCTGGCGCCGAAGCAGCCGGTTCCAGTCCCGCATGGTCATGCCGGAATTCGTCACCAGTTGTTCAAGGGCTTCCCCGGAACCGAGCCGTTCCGTGTACTGGTCGATTATCTCGCGTACCGCGCCGTTTACCTGTTCGGCGGGTGCCCTTACGCTGTCCCTGCGCGCGTACGCGAGGATGACGCGCGTATCGATCATATTGTTCAACAACCGGTTCGGCAGGTCTTCCGGCTCCTGCTCGTCCTGCTGCATGCGATACATCTTTACCGCTTCAACCACGTCGGAATAAAGGATGATCTCGTTGTCCACGACGGCCACGACGTAGTCCAGCAACTGCTGGCCGTAGACGGGGCGGCCAGCCAAAGCTACGGCCAGGGCCAGGAACAGCCAGATATGACGGGGAAATGCGCGCATGTTCCTGCACCTCCGCTCCAGTCTACGGTGCGACGGGTTCCGATCGTATCAGGTTTCCGTTATAGATTTCCACGTCGGCCGCTTGCCGAAGCACATCCACGAACTGCCTGACCAGTTCGCGGCGCCGGTCCCGCAGCACCCTGTTGACGATCTCGCCGCGGACTTCATCCAGCGGCGGCAGCGTGCCCGCCTCGCGCCGGTCCACGACCCGGAAGATGAACGACCCGGATTCGGAAAGGACCGGCCGGGAGATCTGACCGGTGTTCAGGGAGAACACGATTTCCTGCACCGAAACATCGCTGATATCCGCCCTCTTCAGGAAGCCCAGGTCTCCGCCGTTGGCCGAGGAGGGGTGTATTGACCGCGTGCGAGCCAATTCCTCGAAAGTGCCGCGGCCGCGTGCCAACTGGTTGCGGACCTGCCGGGCCGTGGTCTCGTCCGGTAGAACGATCACGGACAGCCTGAGTTCCGGCTCGTGGGTTATGAATTCCTGCCGATGGGTCTCGAAGTAATCCGTTACTTCCTCGTCCGTCACCTCCAGCGACGAGTCGGCGATGACATGTTCCAGAGCGACATTGGCCAGGTGATCCCTGCGCATCCTGTTCAGTTCCCTGGCCGTCTCTTCTTCGCTGTCGAAATCCAGCCTGAGGGCTTCCTGGTAGAGCAGCTCGGTCCGGATCCAGTCAGATACCCAGTCCTTTCTCATCTGCAGCGTGGCGCCGGACAGCGCCACGGCTTCCATCTCGGCTTCCAGCTCATCGACCGTCAGCGCGGACTGATTCACCCGGGCGACGACCGTATCGGGGTCTTCCGAGGTGGAGAAAAGCCGGCACTGGGTGAAGAGCAGGGCCACGTTCAGAAGAACGACGCAATAGACCGCGGGTTTCATGCCGATTTCATACTCCAGCGGGCGGGCTTGTCTCGAATAGCCGGGCAGGTATCATTAACCATTCATGAGAGTTTAAGCAACAGGTTTTTAGCCGCGTCGACCCGCTCGGCTTCCGACTTGCCGGTCAGCCCCACCCTGATCCGGAAATCTTCCCCGTGGGGAAACTCGATGTCCAGCGCGGGATCTTCCGTCACACGCGCGAGGCGGTCCTTCGAAGGATAAAGGCCGTTCCGGTAGGTCATGGTCATTTCATTCCCGCGGATCATAAGTTGTCTCAATCCGATTTCGGCCGCGATCCGCCTTATGGAAACCAGGTCGAAGAGGATGCGCACCGGATCGGGCAGCCGGCCGAACCGGTCCCTCATCTCCTCGCGCAACGAGACGATGTCCTCTTCGTCCTCTACCCGTGAAAGCCGCTGGTAGAAACCGACCTTGAGCTTTCGATCCGCGATATAGTCGTCGGGGATGAAGGCGCCCACCTGCAGGTCGATGTCGGCTTCATGGACCTGTTCCCGTGTCTCGCCCTTCAGGTCCTGCATCGCCTCCTTCAACAGCCGGCAGTACAGATCGAATCCTATGGCGGATATGAATCCGTGCTGCTCCGTGCCCAGCAGGTTGCCGGCGCCCCGGATCTCCAGGTCCCGCATGGCGATATGGAACCCCGAGCCGAGCGCGGTGTACTCGGAAATCACGGCCAGCCGCTTGCGGGCGTCGGGGGTAACCGTACCGGCGGCGGGGATCATCAGGTACGCGTAGGCCCGGTGGTTCGACCTCCCCACGCGGCCCCGGAGCTGGTACAGCTGGGCAAGTCCGAAACGGTCCGCGCGATTGACCAGGATGGTGTTCACGCTGGGGATGTCCAGGCCGGATTCGATGATCATCGTGGACACGAGGCAGTCGTACTTGTGATCCAGGAAATCGATCATCACCCGTTCCAGCTCCCGTTCCTGCATCTGTCCGTGACCCACCACGAAAGAGACCTGGGGCAGGAGGCGCCGCAGGAATTCGGCGACCGCCTCGATGGACTGTACCCGGTTGTGGACGAAAAAGACCTGTCCTCCCCGGTCCACCTCCCGCATGATCGCCTCGCAGATCACTTCCTCGTTGAATCGCACCACCTCGGTATGCACCGGCAACCGATCCCTGGGCGGCGTGGTGATGAGGGACATGTCCCGCGCGGAGACCAGGGACATGTGGAGCGTCCGCGGAATGGGCGTCGCGGTCATGGTCATGACGTCGACGGAAGTCTTCAACTGCTTGAGCCGCTCCTTGTGGGCGACGCCGAACCGCTGTTCTTCATCGACCACGAGCAGGCCCATGTCGTGGAAGTCGATGTCGCCGGATATGAGGCGGTGCGTGCCTATGACGATGTCCACTTCGCCGCTCCGGAGGCCTGCTACGACGGCCTTCTGTTCCCTGGGCGGGACGAAGCGGCTCAGCATCCGGATGTTTACGGGGTAGTCCGCGAGCCGCTCGGAGAAGGTGGTCATATGCTGCTGCACCAGGATGGTGGTCGGGGCCAGTACCGCGACCTGTTTCCCGTCCAGTACCGCCTTGAAGGCCGCGCGGATCGCCACTTCCGTCTTCCCGTACCCCACGTCCCCGCAGATCAGCCGGTCCATGGGCACCGCCTGCTCCATGTCCGACTTGACGTCGGCCGCCGCCTGTTCCTGGTCCGGGGTATCGTCGTAGATGAAGGAGTCTTCCATTTCCTTCTGCCAGGGGGTGTCGATCGAAAAGGCGAATCCCGGGCTGGCCTGCCGGGCCGCGTAGAGTCTGACCAGGTCCTCCGCGATATCCCGGACGGCCTTTCGCGTGCGCTTCTTGGCCTGCTCCCAGGCCCTACCGCCCAGCTTCGACAACGCGGGCACCTCGCCGTCGGAACCGATGTATTTCTGCACCCGGTGCAACTGCTCGATGGGGATGAAAACCCGGTCGTCTCCGGCGTAGATCAGCGTCAGGCAGTCCCGCTCCCGTTCGTCCACGGCAATACGCTTCAATCCTACGTACCGGCCGATGCCGTGGTCTATATGGACGACGTAGTCCCCTTCCTTCAGGCTGGTGAAATCCTCGATTACCACGCCTTCCTTGAAGACCTTACGCCGGCGTCTCCGGTACCGGTTGAAGATCTCCGCGTCGGTCAGCACGACCAGGGGCAGGTCGGGCAGGATGAATCCGGCGTGCATGGCGCCGACCGCCATTTCGATCTCCTGGGCGTCCTCGCCCAGGATCTCCCGCAGTCTTTCCGCCTGTCCTTCGTTGTCGCAAACCACCACGACCCGGGCCGCGTTCGCGCTCCATTCCGCCAGGCGGGACTTCAGCACGTCCATCGCACCCTGGTATACGCCGGACGCCTCGGTTCCCATGGCGAGCCACCCATCGGCCGCCCGCGCGCCGCGCACCATGTCCATTGAGCCGTAGTAGGCCGACTCGGCCGTTACATCGCGCCAGCACATGATCGCGCTGCCGGGCTCGGGTACCAGGTCATCCGCCTCCGTCCTGCGCCGATGGGTGTTTTCGTATTCCTCCGCGAACGATTCCGCTTCACGCGCCAGTTCGTCGGGTTCGCACCGGACGATCAGCGTGTGGTCCGGCAGGTAGCTCATGATGGTGGGGGCGGAGGGATGGAACCAGGGCAGGTAGCGCTCACTGCCTTCAAACAGGCCGCCGTCCTCGATGTGGGAAATCAGTTCCGACGCGTCGATCGATCGCGATTCCCCCTCCCTCCTCGCCCGCTGGACCACTTCGACACGCTGTTCGGGATCGTCGATCATTTCCCTGTTCGGGAGCACGGTGAGTTCGCGGATGTGCTCCGACGACCGCTGGGAGTAGATATCGAACAGTCGAATCGATTCTATTTCGTCACCGAAGAACTCGATTCGACACGGCTGGTCCAACCCGTGGGGGTAAACATCCACGATACCGCCCCGCACGCTGTAGTGGCCCGGCGCCTGGACCATGTCCGCCCGCTCGTAGCCCAGCCGGTCGCACCGCGCAATCAGGTCGCTCAAGGGGATGGCGGAGCCTGACGCGAGCTGCAGCGCGGCGCCCTGAAGCACGGCGGGCGGCATGGTGCGCTGCATGACGGCCCTGACCGTCGCCACGACGAACAGCGGCCTGTTCCTCATCAGGGCGTAAAGGGCGTCCAGGCGCCGTCCCGACAGGTCGCCGGGCGGGGATACCTGGTCATAGGGCAGCACTTCCCAGGGGGGAAACAGCGCGACGTCGCCGGGATCCAGCAGACTGGAGACATCCTCGAACATCTCCTCGGCGGTGGCCGTGTCCTCCACGATGACCAGCGTCGCGCCGCCCCGTTTCCGGTGTGCGTGGGCGAGCAGCAGGGACCGCGACGATCCGGCGAGCCCCGACACCCGCGCGGAGCAGGCGGCATCGGCGGCCATCGCGAGATAACGCTGTACGATGGGGGATTTTTCCGAGGTGTCCAGAAGGTTTGGCAGGCGCATACGGGAGCGGTTCGACTACATCGGGTTACGCAGCCGGTGTGTGATCCGCTGCAATACGTCCTCGTTCCGGGCTTCGAAAGACCTGGCGGTGATCATCTCGTAGGCTGTAATATAGCGGCGCGCGGCTTCTATCCTGACATCGTCCGGAATGGCGGGAATGGGACCCTCTCCGCGAAAGCCGCGCTCCGCGAGCCATTCACGGACATATTCCTTGTCCAGCTTGTCTGGTTCTTCACCGCGGTTGAAACGGTCTTCGTAGGTGTTCCTGATCCAGAACCGGGACGAGTCGGGGGTATGGATTTCGTCGATCAGAACGACCCGGCCGTTGACGATTCCGAATTCATACTTGGTGTCCACCAGGATGAGGTTTTGGGCGGCCGCCAGTTCGCTCCCGAACGCGAACAGCGCCAGGGCTGCCCTTTCCATCTCCCGATACGTTCCTTCGTCCACAAGGCCCCTGCGAAGCACCTCTTCCGCCGAGATGGACTCGTCGTGAAAGCCTTTCTCCGGCTTCGTCGAAGGGGTAATAATGGGCCGGTCGAAAGCCTGGTTCTTTTTCATCCCGTCCGGCAGCGCATTGCCGCAGAAGTCGCGGCTCCCCCGGGAATAGTGGTACCAGGCCGACGTCGTGGTCACTCCGGTCAGATACCCCCGGACGACCATCTCGACCGGAATCAACCGGCATTCCCTGGCCACGAGAACGTTCGGATCAGGTACGTCGATCAGGTGGTTTTCGATGATATGCCGGGTCCGTTCGAACCAGTAGACCGCGGTCTGGTTGATGACCTGGCCCTTGAAGGGAAGTGCGCACAGCACCCGGTCGAAGGCGGAAATGCGATCGGTGGTCACGATGATCCGCTTTCCATTCAGCCGGTAGTTGTCCCTGACCTTGCCTTCGTATTTCTCGCCCAGGTCGAAACGGGTATCGTGCAGCACGTGATCCAACTGCCGCCTGAGGACGTCTTCAGACACCATGCTTGGCGTTGGTCCTTTCGGTGAATGGTCGGGCTGTGGAACGGTCCGGACATGACGTCGAAACCGCTCCCGAATCAAGCCCTTCACACTAAAGCGAAGGGGCCGGCATGTCAAGCGGAATCAAAGCCCCGGGCGCCCGGACCTCAGGATATCTTCATCCTGTTTCCGCCTCTGGCAACATCGCCCTCACGGGCCACGTTTTTTCCGTCAAACTCGTTTTTTACTGGACACCCGTCCGAACCGCTCTATTATATTTGGATTATCTTGCTACAAGACTGCCTTCCCGTTGATTTTGGTACGGATTTCAATGATCTGATTTCGTCATCTTCCGGTTTTTACAGGAGGTTTTATCATGTCCAAGCAGGCCGTCCTGACCTGTCTGAGCGTCGTCTCATGCCTATTGGTGGCCGCCGCATGCGCCGGGCCGCCCACTGAGGCCATGACCGCTGCGGAACAGGCCGTCAACGCCGCCATGGAAGCCGAGGTCGACAAGTACGCGCCGGCCGAGTTCGAAGCGGCCGCCGCTGAGCTCGAGAAGGCCCAGGGCCACATGGCCGCCGAGGAATACGGCGACGCCAAAACCGCCGCCGAGAACACCATCGCCCTGGTCGAAGCGGCCAACGAGGAGATGCTGGTCCAGAAGGAGTTGACCAAGCGCGAAGTCGACGAAGCCCTGCCGGCTTTCCTCGAACGCTGGGGTGAGATTTCAGGCGCCATCGAGGGGGGCCGCGGCAGAGCCGCCCGTGCGCTTGCCCAGGAAGCCTCGGCATTCGCCGACTCGCTGACCGTGCAGCTGAATGACCTTAAGGCGGCCGAGAAATGGCACGACATCAAAATGCTTCTTGAGTCGGCCAACATGACAGCCGACAGCTTCGCGGAACGGGCCGGCGGCTGACGCGGTGCGCTTCCCGACGGTATATCTCAAGGAACATAAAGCCGTCTGACGATGTGGTCAGGCGGCTTTTCCATTATCCGCTGGCCGCCGGTCCGAGACGCCGTCCGAAACACCGTCCAAATGGTTGTTGACATTTTCGGGGTGGATACATAGAATCAGTCAGGTTTTGAACTGAATCGATTTTCGGGCAGGATACAGGAGCATGGCATGAGCCTGACGGAATTGTTGGATGAAAACGCTATCCTGGTCAACCTCAAGGCCACGCAGAAACAGGAAGTGATCGAGGAACTGGCCGCGGCGCTGACGGCGTCCGGGAGGATCAGCGACAACCGGGAAGTGCTCCAGGCCGTCCTGGAACGCGAGAAGATCATGAGCACCGGGATCGGCAAGGGGGTCGCCATTCCCCACGGCAAATGCAAGGCCGTGGACAAGCTGGTCGGGGTGCTCGGGATCAAGAAGGAGGGGGTCGATTTCCAATCCCTCGACGAACAGCCTGTCTATCTCTTCTTCCTGCTCGTCTCTCCCCTGAATGTCTCCGGTCCCCATATCCGGGCGCTCGCCCACATTTCCCGCCTGTTGAGGCACGATAACCTGCGAAAACGGCTGATCGCCACGGAAAATCCTCGCGACGCCCTGGAACTCATCGCGGAAGAAGAAGAAAACATGTAAGCCGTCCCCGTTCCCGGGACCGTCCGCAGACTCACACGAAAAGCAAAGGATGAAGCCGTGGCACCTGTGTCCAGGATCGATGGCCGGGAGACCGGCCAGTTGCGTCCTGTCGAGATCCAGCGCAATTACCTCCGGCACGCGGAGGGTTCGGCGTTGATTGTCATGGGCGGCACGACCGTGCTCTGCTCGGCGAGCGTGGATGAGGGCGTACCGCCTTTTCTGAAAGGGAGCGGCAAGGGCTGGGTGACGGCGGAATACGGCATGTTGCCGCGCAGCACGAACACGCGGGTGTCCCGTGACGGCCGGCGCGGCAGCGTCTCCGGGCGAACGCAGGAAATCCAGCGGCTCATCGGGCGGTCGCTTCGGGCCGTTTTCGACCTGGAAAGCCTGGGGGAACGGTCCATCCTCATCGACTGCGACGTCATCGAAGCCGACGGTGGCACGCGCACCGCATCGATCACGGGCAGCTTCGTAGCGCTGCGCGACGCGGTGACGTGGCTGTCCGACCGGGGTTTGCTCGATCGCGACCCCATCAGGGACGCAGTTGCCGCCATCAGCGTCGGCATCATCGAGGGTATCCCCATGCTCGATCTCTGCTACGACGAGGATTCCACGGCGGACGTCGATATGAATCTCGTCATGACGGGCGGCGGCGAACTGGTCGAAATCCAGGGCACTGCCGAACACCACCCCTTTTCCATCGACCAGTTGTCCGCCATGCTCGACCTCGGCAAACGAGGTATAAACCAGTTGATCGATCTGCAGAATCAGGCGCTGGAACGAGGCTAGGCCGCGACCATGCCCATTGTGCTGGCCACGCGCAACCGGGGTAAAATCTCCGAAATCAAGGCACTGCTGCCCGGTGTGCGGTTCGAGCCGGCCGCATCTTTCCCCGGCTGCCCCGAACCGGAAGAATCGGGCCGTACCTTCGAGGAGAACGCCCTCATCAAGGCGCGGGCCGTCGCACGGTACACGGAAAGGACCGCGCTGGCGGACGATTCGGGTCTGGAGGTGGACGCCCTGGGTGGGGCGCCCGGCGTGCGCTCCGCGCGTTATGCCGGAACGGACGCCACCGACCAGGACAACCTGCTTCGCCTGCTCGATGCCCTGGACGGGATCTCCGACGCCGACCGCACGGCCCGGTTTCGATGCGTCATGGCGGTCGCCGCGCCCGATGGGCGCACGTGGACCGAAGAAGGCGTCTGCGAAGGGCGGATCCTGCGCGAACCCCGCGGAACGTCGGGATTCGGCTACGATCCGCTCTTTGTTCCCGCAGGCTATGGAAACACCTTCGGCGAACTGGACGCGGCCATTAAAAACCACATCAGCCACCGATCGATGGCACTGCGCCGGATCGCCGGAATACTGAAGACGCTACCCGGGGTACCCGAATGAAGCGGACAGGAACGCCATGAAAAAGTGGACCCGTGAAAAAGCCCACGCATGGTACCACGAAGCGGGCGCCATACGCGGCTGCAACTACCTGCCGCGCACGGCCGTGAATATGACCGAAATGTGGCAGGCGTCCACCTTCGACCCGGAAACCATCGACCAGGAACTGGGTTGGGCTGCCGGGGCGGGCTACAACAGCGTGCGGATTTTCGTCCAGTACCTGGTCTGGGCAGACGACCCGGGAGGGTTGAAGGAGCGGATGGACCGGTTCCTGGCCATCGCGTCGCGGCACGGCATCAGCGCCATGGTCATCCTCTTCTGCGACTGCTTCTTCGGGGGACGCGACCCCTACCTGGGTCCGCAGGACGAGCCGGTGCCCGGCGTGCACAACAGCCAGTGGGTGCCGAGTCCGGGCTTCGAACGTCTCGCCGACCGGGACGCCTGGCCGGGCCTGGAGCGCTACGTGAAGGACATCGTAGGCAGTTTCGGATCGGACCCGCGCGTGCTGGCCTGGGACCTGTACAACGAGCCGGACGACGACCTCAGAAGCCAGCCGCTTGTGGAGGACGCGTTCGCGTGGGCACGGACCGTCGATCCCACGCAGCCGCTCACCACGGGGCCGTGGACCTGGAACGCCTTTGAAGACGACCTCTCATCGCGTCTTTTCGAGCTGTCCGATATCATCACCTTCCACTACTACGAGGCAGCGGATAAATTCGGACCCAGCCTCGCCCGGTGCAAATCGTACGGCCGACCCGTGATCTGCACCGAATGGCTGCGGCGGCACCACGGCAACACCTTCGCGGAGATGCTCCCCGTCTTCGCGGAAAACCAGATCGGGTGGTACAACTGGGGACTCGTGGCCGGGAGGACGCAGACCTATCTGGCCTGGGAGTCGAAGAAGGGCGATCCCACGCCGCCGATCTGGCAACACGACATGATGCATCCCGACGGCTCTCCCCTCGACCCGGGGGAGCTGGATCTCATCCGGCGATTCGAATTCACCGGATGACCGCCGATTCCGCCGCGGGCCGCGCCTCCCGGCTCCGCCGCGCGGCGCATTGCTTCACCCCGCTTCGGCGGCGCGACACATCTCTTCACCCCTGCTTCCGAGTCACCCGCCAGAGACCGTCAGACGGTTTCGTATCGCGGCCGGTTGACGTACCGGGCCATCTCCAGGTCCAGGTGGATCCGGGTAGCCGGCGGCAGCTCCACGAGCAGGCGGGAATCATCGACCCGCATGGACTCTGTCCGCACCGCGGCCCGCGGCGCGGCGTAGGCGCCCGTGGCGCCGGGGTAAGGCGTGTCGGTCGTGTCGTGGGATACGCTGCGGAAAGCGTGCTCGGCCAGGGCGCCGGCCTGCAGGATGACCCGCCTCGTTTCCGTGTGATGAAGATTGACGAGGTGTACGCCCACGCGGGACGGTTCGAACCGGTCGACTAGGGCGGCCGTGTCGGCCGGAAGTCCGGGACGATTTCGGTCGACGTCGTAGTAGCGCAGCCGCGCGTTGGGGATACCGCCGTAGTAGATGACCTGGGGGCATCCCATGGTGAGCTGCACGAGGGCCTCGGTGGTCACGGGCTGCACCTCCTGCCACAGGTGAATGCGCGGTCCGGCTTCCAGGTCCGAATCGTCGGCGCGGACCTGCGCCAGCCTGTGGCACACCTGGGCGTGGGCGGCCCCCAGCATACGTTCCGGATAGTCCGGGTTTTCGCCCCGGAGGTAGAGCAGCCAGGGCTCGTCGTGGTGCATGTCGCCCTTGTCCCTGAAGGGCACCACGGCGGACCAGTCGTACCCGCTGCGCTCGCGCAGGTAATCCATGCGCGCCCTGTCCTCGTCGGCCTCCGACACGTTCCACACGTTCAGGGGATATGTCACGGGCATGGGCTGGTAGTCCATCCAGCCCTGGTCGCCGTACCGGTACGGCGTGAGAAAGGTCCTCCGGTCGGGACCGAGACTCCGGTCGACGCCGATGTAGTGATCCCGAATGCTCATCTGGGACGCCATTTCATCGAAATTCCCGTCGATCCCCTCCTCCAGCAGGCGGTCGATCATGCCCCGCGGCAGGTCGAACCAGCCGGAGTCCCCGGAGAGCAGATAGGCGTTGTTGGCCGCGGTGATGGCGGCGAACCCCAGGTTGTAGAACCCGTGGGGCCACGTCCAGCCGTAGAGACCCCCGTACCATTTTCCGTTATGCAGGGCGCCCACCCGCCCGTCGAGTCCCACGTTGTCCGGCATGAGTCCGCCGTTTTCCCGGGCGCGTTCCAGCCAGGCCCCCGTATACTCCAGCAGCCAGTCCCGGTACTTGTCGTCGCCGGTCATCAGATAGGCGTTCATGATGAGTCCGCTGACGTTCAGGTTGTTCCCCACGTCGCCCTCGCGGAACCGCTCGGCCATGGCCCTGCCCATGGCCCGCGCTTTCGCGGGATCCTGGAGATCGTCCACATGCGTGATCCCCGGGACGTCGCTCAAAGGCAGGCCGTAGACCCGCATGCCGCCGGAACCGGGATTGTACGCCAGCCGGCTGTCGTCCTCGCTCATCCCCCAGGCGGGTCCGCCGCTGCCGTTGTGGGGCGCCCGGATGATGCGATGCACCGGATCGTAGTTCGGCGCATCGGCGAACTCGTTCAGATAGAAGCCGGCGAACCGCCGGGCGCGGTCGTGCAGCTTGGGATTGGCGGGGTCGGCAAGACAGAGATGGTAGAAGTAGATATAGCTCTCGCTCTGGTGGAACTGGTCGTAACCCCGTTC
This sequence comes from Gemmatimonadota bacterium, assembly GCA_026706345.1. Lineage (NCBI taxonomy): Bacteria > Pseudomonadati > Gemmatimonadota > Gemmatimonadota bacterium. The sequence continues at coordinate 29,440 of JAPOYX010000183.1, forward strand.
GAACTCCCGGTAGATCCGTCCGAAACGCGCCAGTTGCCGGGTGATCGCGTCCCAGTGCCGGTCCGCCGCCTCCAGCAGGTGATCGCCCCCGCCCAGGCTGTAGAACTGGGCGAAATTGGTAAACGCCTCGTAGAAATCATCCATCCCATCCCGGGTTCCCGGCCACGTGTCCGCCCAGATCAGCGATCCGTCCCCGCGGGTGTACTTCTCGATATAGGGGAGAACCGCTTCGTCTATCGTGTCGATGAGCTTCCGTTCGAGTATGGCCCAGGGCGGCGTAATCTCGTAATGGATGCGGGCCGTTATGGTGTGCATCGATGGCTCCGCAAGTGCGTTTCGTTGACATACTGTGTGAGGCTACACGCGAATTTAAAACCGCAGGCATCCATAAACTTCAGACATTCCATCGCTTAAACTCAATGAACGCGATCCATAATTCGTTCAGCAATTATAAAACGCATGGACTATTGTATATTAGTTTAACATATTCCAACTTCCATTAACCGTAAGATTGGAATTCTCGGACAGTAAAGTTGGCGCGTTATCCAAATACCTGTCTGGACTAATTGTTACGAATCGAGATCGGAAAACACGCTAGATTCATTTACAAAAGTAATCCTCGCAATAAACGTGTTTTTATGTACGTATTTTGATTTATCCTCTATAGTCGACCATACTATGTCATTCTTACGGTCTGGAAGTACGTGTTTGAATTATTGAAACCATTATACAAAGAAAGAGTATCTGACGTGATTTTCTGGTTCTCCAGTTCGTCTCGGATGTATAATTGCCCCCATTTCTAATGTTTTACATGAAAGTGATGGATTTAAATTACCTTGAAACACAACTTATCAAACCTATTGTAAGATCAAGTATGTAAACGAGCCGAGTTTACATCGTAACTGTACCTACAGACTCAAACTTAGAATTGATTTATTGTTTCTAATCAACATAATACCTGTTGACATGGCATTTTGTAGCTGGTTTTTCTTCCTTTTGCATAGGTTTTGATTGGATTTGATCTTTTGTCTTGAGTGCCAATCTTCAGTGCAAGGTTGACTTATCCATAAAGGCAGTTTTCTACTTTGTGATTGATACATTGGTTGAAGTATAACACACCTATTTTGTATGTTTCCATTACAGTATGGTTTTCTAACGAACTCAAACTAAGCGAAAGTTATCATGGCTGAATCTGATCTACTTAGGCTTAAGCGAATTGAGGTCGATGATCTCTTCGGCGTTTACAACCATCACATCGACCTTGATTTG
>JAPOYX010000184.1:0-77500 GCA_026706345.1 Gemmatimonadota bacterium
GCATTCGTTTCAAGGCAGAGCAGGGGGGCTGTTGCGGCAGGCAAGTTTCGGGTGGAATATACGTGGATACGGAAGTACACTCAACAATTGATCTTGCAAACGTTTGTTGTTCGTCTTAAAATACGAGCTTAGCCGACCAACAAACCGGAGTACCTGAAATGCCTGATGGTGCGAACCACAATCCACCAGAAGCCGAGGGCCCTCGTGCAGACGCGGAGATTCGGGATGACGATACGATCCGGCTGAACTGGCGCGAGAAACTGGTCGAAGCAGGCCTGGTGATGGCGATGATCATGTGCGGCATACTGATCGGGACGTTTGTTATCATAGCTTCGCTGATCACCATGGCCAGTACCCTGGAGGAGTTGGCCCCGGGATTCACGGAGGCGGGTTCGATCCCGTTCATCATCCTGGTCGTCGCGGCCGTGGCCATTGGCAATGCCTGTTCGTTCAGTTGTGCTCCCTACATTGTACGTCTCGTCTATCGCGGATACGAGTTGAAGGACGAGCGCATCGACCGCGCCCTGGAGCGCTTGATTTCCGTGACCGGGATGGACATGAGGGCCGAACGGCTATACGCCATAAAGGGCAGGACGGCCAACGCCGTCGTGGCCGGCCTCTTCCGCAAGGCACAGTACATCTTCTTTACAAACAAGCTCCTGGAGCGAATGGCAGAAGGAGAGATCATGGCGGTTCTGGCGCACGAACTGGCCCATGCGCGGCACCGGCACGTGCCCAGGATGTTTGTGGTCCTCTTGCTATGGACCCTCGGAGTCCAGGTATTCCTGAGTCTGATCGGCTATCATGCCTACTTCCGGTCGATCGAAGAATCCTGGAAAATGTGGGTGTATGGTGGAACAAACGCCTTGAATGTCTACCTGCTTATTTTCCTCGTCCTGTACCCGCTTTCCAGGCGGCACGAATACCAGGCGGACGCGACCGCCGCCAGGTGGGTAGGCATAAGCCAATACAAGCAGTTCCTGCGCCGCCTGCATCAATTGAACGACCAGATGAAACCGCCGCGGAAGGTCCTGGCGAAACTGGGTACCCACCCGACGTTGCAGGAGAGGTTGGAGCGGGTGGGGAAGGTGGAATAGCACAGGTTGGTGATTTCCGCGTATTATCCGCGTTTGTAAGGAAGATTAAGGGCGGGTATTACGGGATCACTCCTTGTTCATCGCATCCACCGGGCTCAACTGCGACGCCTTTAAGGCAGGATAGATACCGGCACATAGACCTATTGCCAGTGAAATCGCCAGCGACACGAGGAGATTTGAAACCGACGTCCCGCTGGTGAAAGTGAGATCCCACGCCTGATTCAAGATAAACGAGAAAACCGAACCAAGGCCCAGTCCCAGCGATATCCCCAGTAACCCGCCCAAGGTACTGATACATGTGGCTTCCAGCGTAAACTGATTCACGATATCGACATGTCTCGCCCCTACTGACTTCCTGATGCCTATTTCCCGCCTCCGTTCAGTGACGGAGACCAGCATCATATTCATGATCCCGATTCCACCAACCATCAGTGAGATGCCCGCTACGGCGGCAATCGACGATTTAACGGCGTTTATCACACCACCTATCTGGTCCATTGCGTCTTTTCCACTGACTATGTCAAATACAGCCTCATCACCATGGACTGTTTTCAAGGCTGCCTCTATGTCGCCCATCACACTATCCATAACACGCGAATCCGCTACCTTGATGGACAAAAGATCGAAGCCCTCATGGCCAAGCATCCGTTTCTGGGCCGTTGTTATCGGAACGAAGACCCGGTTGCCCCAACTCTCATTGAAAACGGTCTTTGGCTTCATGACGCCAATCACGGCAAACCGCTGACCATTCAGTTTCAGTTCCTTGCCGATCGGATTGCTATCGTCAAACAGCTTAGCGGCCAGTTCATCGCCCAGTACACATACTTTGCGCCAGTGTTTTACGTCGCGGTCGATGATAAATCGACCCGTGGAAACCGGCCATTGGTACATGTCCAGGAATGAAGGCGTCGTGCCGTACAACATCCCGCCATGCGACATTTTCGCGTATCTGAGATCCGCATTCAATGTCGCGGCAGGGACCAATTGGCGCACAGCGTTCGACCTTCTCCCGATTTCAAGCATATCCTTCCATACGAGATGTTCGTAATCCGATACCGGCATCCAACGTCCTTCCCGGTTAGTAAATTTCGATGGGCTCACCCACACCATGGTGCCGCCGCGCACGGACTCGAACTCCTCCATCACCATGTCGTGAAGTCCTTCTCCAATCGCGATGATGGCGGTTACCGCGCCGATGCCGACCGCAATCCCCAGCAACGTCAGGACTGAACGCAGCCTGTAGTGCGCGAGATTGGCAAACACGGTCTGGATATGGTGCGTAATGGACACAGACGACTGGATCCTTGAGGTTAAGGGAGTTTCGCGTTTAGCGCGGCATGAACCGCTCTGGCATCCAGTGCGATGTGCGCGCCGGATTCAATACCGGACAGGATCTCCACGTTTTCGGTCGATTCGATACCGATCTCGACCACGGAAGATTCCAGATACGCTTCCGGACACCTCGACAATTCGGGGTCCGCCGAAGTGCACCGATAGACCATGTGCCGATTGCCGGGCGCCGATCCCGTCAATGCCGGACTGTTCTGTTCGATGCTTGCACCCCTGTAGTCGACCATTTCCATGACGGAAGAAGCGGGCACCAGCACCGAGTTGTCGTTCTTCTCCACCACGATGTCGATATCGCAGGACATTCCCTGCTGCAATTCCATCAATGGATCCGATATCACGATTTCGGCATCGAACGTGACAAGCGTGCTGCCGGGTCTGCGCACACCGACAGGCGCGACGCGCTCCACGCGTCCTCGGTACATCGCGTCCGGGTAGGCATCGACACGAATCTGCACGGCCTGTCCCGGCCTGACCCTTCCCGCGTCTATTTCTCCAACGGCCGATTTGACGATCATCCGGTCCGGATCTCCGATCCGGAACATCTCCGTGCCGCCGGTATACGAAGAAGTGCCTGAAGCTACGACCTCGCCCGCCTCCACCGCGCGGGCAATGACAATGCCGTCAAGGGGCGACAGTACCCGCACGGCAGCATGCGTTTGGTTCGAATCCACCTCGACGTTTACCTTCAATTCCAGAATCTGGAGTTCAAGCTCCGCCATGTCGAGATCGTGACGGGCCCGGGTGTTTGCGATCCTTGCCTGGTCGAATTCCTCGGACGATATCAGGGACCTTTCGTAAAGCTTGCGCTTTCGCTCAAAGTTCATCTCCTTTTCTGAAAGATCTATCCGGGCGCCGTCCACCCGGGCGCGCTGCCGGGACAACTGAAGGGACTGGGACGGGTCCGGCTCTATCACCGCAAGGACATCCCCCGCTGAAACCCGATCCCCGACATCGGCGTGAATATGTCTGACTTCCCCGGAAATCGTGGGCTTGACCATGACGGTCCTGACGAACTGGATAGTGCCCGTCTCCGCCAGAACCTCGGAGATCGATCCGTGTTGAACCTGGAGGATCTGAAACGTGGCATCCCGAACCGTGGAACTGAAAACAAAGTACACCAGAACGGCAACGAGACTGCAGGCCGATACACAGGCAATGACTAACCGTTTTTTCATGACCGAAGTGATTTCCAAAAGCTACACGTAAACCGTACCGAGCAGTTCCACGGTCCGGCGAATGACAATCCACATGCCCCACGCCAATCCCAGCACGAGCCAGGTGAGCTTCGCAGATCCCCGAAAAGTCTGTGCCAGGCCGAGTCCCAGCAGGAAAAGAAACCAGATTCCAAAGAAATCGACGCCCGGCAGGAACAGGCTCCAGAGGGTTTCGGGGTCCGCATCATCGAGAAACACACCAGGATGGATGGGGAGATTGAACGAATCAAAAAGCAATACCAGCGAGGTCTTGACGATGGTTTCGGGGACGAGGACAAGCGAGGCATAGCCGGTAATCGGAAGGACCTTGCCGTACGGCAGCGGTTTGCCGAATATCAGTTCACCGCAGTGTTTTCCCAACACCGACCACGCAGCGACCATGAAGCAGACGCTCGCCGGCATGATCAAAAGGCCGATGAGCTGACGATGGTCGAATTTCACGGCCTCGCGTAGAATGATGGATTTTTGATCTACACTCAGATCCGAATAGGACTGGAATTCGGTCTCGATCAACGCCCTTTCCGTATCCAGCGCAACGGGCAAAGTAACTATTCCGGCGCAAAGGACGACCGACATGACCAGGATCAGCACCAACATCAACTCGGCGGTGGAAGGTCCTGTTTCAAGATCCGCGAAAGCCTTCCCTGGCCTGTAGAAAACCTGGAGCCACCGCCCGGCATATCTTGCCAGATCTGTGGTAGCGCTCATGGACATAGATCCCCCATGATGACCAGATGGTAGTAGCTGTGTCCGCCGCCCGACCAGAATGGGATGCCCCAGGGCCAGAACCTCCACCAGACCGGTTTCGTACGGGTATACGCACCCCGCCTGTAACTCTCCAGGAACGTGCCGATGTGATGCGCCGTGCTCGTGGACAGATGCCGGCCGACTCTCCTGGGATGGGACTCCACGCCAAGGTATGAACGAATCATCAGGCTGTGCTCATCGATCGGAAGCGCGTCGACATTCGCGACGTACCACTTGAACACGTAGTAGAAGTGGTCTATGAGGAAGTACTCTACGTTCGACACGTAGAAGACGGATATGCTCGTATCGTGGGCTTCAGCGTACGAGCCGATGGCCCGCAACGCTTTCTCGCCAGCGAAGTTCCCCACGACGGGAATGACCAGGTTCCTGAGATGCAGGTTTTTCACAAAGCTGAATGCATCTTCTGTAAACAGGAAACTGGCGAACTCCCCTTTTACCGTCGTACCTGCCATCAGATCCCTGAACGTAGGATAGGACAGGCCGTTTCTCAGGCGTGTTTCGGCGTACCGGATCGAAAGCTGTTTTTCGTAAAACGACCGGTAGACGTAAAGCATCTTTTCGAGATCGTCCCGGTCTTCGATCCCATACCGCCTTACTTCCCGCCGAAGCCGCTTCCAGTTTTCTTCAAATTGCAGGGAGTCGGCTTTGGTCGACGTCTCGATGTAATCCAGAACTCCGGTAACGGCGGCCGTGCGTTCTGGAGTTCCGTTCGCATCCGATTCGCCCTCCCGGTTCTGTCGGCTGAACAGCAGCATCAGGAAGGACGTGCGGTCCCGGGCCAGGGCAAAAAGGGCTTTGTAGAGGAGATGCTGAAGCAGGTTCTCGCGTCGGATGTCGACGATGAAAGCGATATCCGGTCTCGAGGCGGCAATGTAGGAGAAGTTCTGTTCCGTACCGACGCCGATATACACGCCGCCGCGTTTGCCCAGTTCGATTACCGTAGGAACGACGTGCAGGTAGGACGATTCATTGGTAACGAAGTTGTTCCCGGGGAAGTGACCGGGCTCTTCGGAGAACGCGGTCATGATCCTGGCGAATTCGGACAGCGCCAGGGAGTCCGGCAACGCCCCGTGCGATGCGAAACGCAGGTCGAGCAGGACGCAAAGTACCGGCAAAACTAAAAAGCGAAAAAGTTTCAATGTAGGGGGTTTTCCTTCTCATCTGATTAAAACTCAACTATTTCGAGTTCAACTGTGCAACACGGTCGAGGCGGTTCTGCATCGTGGGGTGAGTCAGGAGCACTTTGGCAAACCTCGGTGGTGGCTTTAAGCTTTCATTCACTTGATGCAGGCGGTAGAGGGCCCGACTATAGCACTCCACCCCCACCCATCCGGCCGCGGTAGCATCTGCTTCGTATTCGTTCCGCCTCGATAACGGGTAGAGGACAAGAAACATGAGAATCCACACATTCACGACGTTTATAATACTGTAGGCCCACAATTTGAAAGACTCGTCCAGAGCATCGAAATAAGCATTGAAATCTACCTGGTACATGAATACCTGCATTCCGCAGATCCACATAAACGTAGCCAACAGCATTTTGGGCAGGTGCCGGTGACGAATGTGGGCCAATTCGTGAGCGAATATTGCCAGGATCTCCTCTTCGTTCACTTTCGCCAGAAGCTTGTCCGTAAAGAAGATGTACCTGTTTTTTTGGAAAAGCCCGGTAACCATTGCGTTGGCTGTCCTACTCTTAATGGTGAACAAGTTTTCGGCTGCTATGTCCATTCCTGTGGAAGCAATCAACTTTCCCACCGACCGGTCCAGACGATCGTCTCGTAACTCATATCCGCGGAAGATGTAACGTACCAGATATGGAAAACACAAATATGCACAGACGTTTCCCACCGTAGCTGACAAGACGATTAGAATCACAATCGTTAACGAACCGTGGTCAAACAGACCCGGAACTGCCCTTTCAATCACGTCGTCCGCGGTGAGCAGAATGCTCAAGAACACGAGTAACGCAATACACATGCCTGCTGTGATTACACTCATGTTCAGCCCGAATTCGACCAGTTTGTCGCGCCAGGTCAACCGGATGGGTTCATCATCGGTTGACGAAACACTGCCGGTTGCTTCGTTTAATCGATTTGTAGAATCGACCACTGTTGCCCTCTTTATATCAGCGTTATGACATAATGACTTGTAGCAGGACATTAAGTGCGACGTAGGTCAGGATCACACCGGCTGCCTTGAATCTGGACAGCGAGCAAACCCTGTGCGCCACTTCGATGGCAAAAGCGACTACCAGGATCAGCGCGAACATCCGGCCATACCGAACCCACTTATAAAACCCGGAATCCTGCATTTTCATAATCTCACCGGGTAATTGATCGAGTGTGGACAGGGTCGACAGGCCGACATAGACCATCTGGTCCGAAAAAACAAGCATGAGAACAACCGCCATGATCGAATACGCTGTAACCGGGATGTATGCGACACCCAGCCATCCAAACAGCGCGCGATGACGGCGTCTACTGTTCAATAGTGCAACGGCGATCATAACAAATACCCATCCCAAAACGAAAATCACGATTTCGCCTAACGTGACGCTCAATACCATGCCAATGAACAGAGCCAGGAAAACCTGTCCATAGGATTCGGCAAGGTGATCCGGCAATTGCCCGGCCACTGACCTGAATGTCAGGAACAGTACCAACCCGTTCATTATCAAGTACACGACAAACATCCCGATACCCGTCCAGAGCGGCTCGGTTTCACTGATTGAAGTTAACCGGTTGGAGGACCTGCCTGGGGTTTTCATATTCAATCCGTTCAATTGTTTTGTTCACTATCTGGCCAGTGACAAGTGTTTCGATAATCGAAGCCGCTGAAATCAGAAGGAATCCTGTGACGAGTCTACGTACGTTCAAGGTCAGCCTGTTCGAATCGATAAACCATGAATCGTACTTGAGTTTATAATAGAAGAGGACCAGGCCTTCGCATCCCACAGCGCCGAAAAACGTAAACCCCGCCAACTCGATCACGCCATGGGGCAGGACCAAAGCGGCTATGGCGTAAATCGAAGTACCGGAATCGAGCGCCGAAAGCGTAGACCATGCCACGATAGTTCCTGTCCAGCCCAATATCATGACACTGACTAATCCAAAGGACAGAAGGCCAAATAGTATTTTCATAGAAACGAGCAAATTGTTGCCTATAATGAACTTCCATTCATCCCCGCCATCCAGAAATGGACGTGAATCGAGCATGAGTGAGGAGGAACCCGGATCTGTTGGTTCTTTCGCAATCATATCCAGGGGTATTGCCACTCCAACACCCAAACCGACGATGATGGAAGCAAAGGAAAGCAACCAGGGTAATTTGTCTGTTATTCGCGCCGATATGGATTCCACTTCAAGAACCGTCCTTCAAATTCGAGGAAAGGATGGAGGCCGTTGCAGGCCTCCATCCTCCATACTGGCCGGCTTACTAAATTCCAGCACCTATAAACAAGCCACCGATACCTGTTGCGCCGCCAACGCAGGCCAATAAACCATAGCCGGATGTCACCAACCAACCAGCTGCCGCGCCACCCGCAACTCCACCCAATACGCTGCCGGCGGCCAAGGCCGCATTGGAATTGTACAGGCAGTAGATCAGGTTCGGCGTCGCAACGACACCGGGAGTTTCAGCCAGCGGCGCGCTGGCCGTCGAGTTGACGCTTGCGCCTGCGATCAGGGCGAACATGAATACGGAGAGAATAAGCTTTTTCATGATGATCAGTACTCCTCTATTGCTGGTTTGATCGAACGTGTATTGAATAAGAATCGAACGTGTGTACTTTATCCTTCGAACGTATTTGGGATTCCGTCGGCCTCCATTCCTCATCGATTCAGGTTCCATCCTCCGTTCTCCTTCGATGCGGACCTCATTTCCTGCGCTTGTACCAGGGAACTCGGTTACAGGTCTCGGAGTGCGCGGTTCCGAGAGCGCTTCGATCGTCAAACGGAAACTCGACCTGATGTTGTAAGTGAATCCAGCATCTGCCGCGCGGTCTTAATGGATTAGTCCTTCGGAATTTTTCGATTCTCGCGGAAAATCTTATTTTTCTGCAATAAAAAAGCCCGACGATCGTTCCGCCGGGCGTTCGAAATTCCGCTCGTATGCCTGTATACCAGGCTATCTGGCCTCACTCCCTTCTTCGATTCATTCGCTTTTTGTTTTCTCTTTCGAATTCACGCAGTTCCTTCTTATCCGCCTCCACCTCCTCAGCTAACTCCTCCTCGGTTGCTTCTCCCATGTGCAATTCCATCAGTCGCCTGATCGTGCTGAACTCGTGCACAATGTTCATTAATGCCGGTCCAAATTGACTCATCCGGTAAATGTCATCCCGGATTTGCGCCAATCCTCTTCAAACCGCAAGGGGCCTTCAAGCACACACTACCTTCCCACTATATTTAGAGAATCGAAACTTACAGGTGACGGCAGGGTCTTGCTGCACCGCTAATTCCCGGCTGCGCTTCGGATCGCCTCCAGCAACACTTCCCGCGTCATACCCTTTCCGGGTGCGTTCAGGCTCGCTTCTTCCACCGGGTCGGCGACGAGCCAGATGCCCCGTTCCAGGGCGTAGCCGCCCCGGTCGGAGGCCCTTCGGAGGTGGCCTTCCAGATCTTCTTTGCTTATAAGGCCGAGCAGTCCGACGGGGATCACCCGGACGGAGATGCCCCGGGCGCGCAGGAAGGGCGCGTACCATTCCGGTGGCCGCTCATAGGAGAAGACGAGGAAGGGACGTTCCGGCGTGCCGGCGCCGCGCCAGAAACCCAGATGAAACCAGTTCGGCCGCGGGGAGCGGACGAAAGCACCGTGGTGCAGTCCCGGGTTGATTTGGTCCATGGACTGCCGGTAGAGCGTGCCGAGGCGCTCGGCGTTGGCTTCCTGCAGTTGGATGTAGGTCTCGAGATATCCCGACTTCAGCAGCCACTCGAACCGGTTGTCCCGGCCCAGCCCCATGAGCGACTTGAATTCGTCGCCGTGATACAGCCCGTTCCGGACGAGATGGCGTATGAAGTATCGGAAATGCAGGTCGTCGAAGACGTCGGTCGCGGCGTAGGCTTCCAGCGGCCGGGTGATATGTGGCTCCCAGTCATGCACAATGGCCTTCAAGGATCCGCGGCCGCGGCTGTGCCGGGCTATGGCGCGGGCAGGTTCGAAGAGGTGGCGGCTCAGGTAGGCCATGTCCAGCTTGGAAGGCAGGCCGACGGGATTGCCGCGGGCGTCGAGGGCGGCCGCGTAGTCGCCGGATATCTCGCGGTCGCGAGGGGCGCTGATGCCTGCGTACCAGGCCGTCGACGTACCGTCCAGGCGGTTCAGAATCGGCAGGGCCCACGATTCGAAACGCACGTCGCCCGTCATCTCGGCTCCCCCCGTATAACTGGCGGCCGGCGCCACGGTCCACAGGAAATCCATCCCAAGATTCGGCAGCATATCGGCGAGATCGGGTACATGTTCATGGCGGCGCGCGATGAAGTCCCATGCGCCTCGATGCGAAACATCGTCCGCTGTGCCGGAAGAGAGACCCGCGCCTGAGCGCGCGCCCCGAACCGAACCGGAGCCAGAGCTCGAACTCGGGCCGACACTCGAACTCGGGCCGACACTCGAACTCGGGCCGACACTCGAACTCGGGTCGGCACTCGAACCTGACACCGCGCTGTCGATCACCCGGACCCGTTCAGGCAGCGCCGTCAGTATGGAGATGTTGTTGAGGGGTATATCGGGTTTCCGGTTGCCGGGCATCCGGGCCGTGGGATACTCGTGGTCGGGGGACCAGTCCCCCTGGGAATCGGCCAGCGCGCGGACATACCGCGCGAGTCCATCCAGAAAACCTCCCAGGTCTTCGAGGCCCGGGTCCACGGCGCCGATGCCGAGCGGCGGCGGGGGCCGGTCAACGCCGGTCAGAGCCTGGCGGTCAACGGCCAGGACGTACCCCTTGTTCAAACGGTCGGTCCTACCCGCGGCCGCCACCGCCATGCGGCCGAAAGTCTCCTCGTCGTCCCGCATGGACTCCAGGTCTTCCGCGGAACGTATCTCCTCCCGGATCTCCCGGCCGGCGAACGCGGCGGCTATAACCTCCACCGGGACGGAGACCAGCGCGTGTTCGGATCCCCACCGGTTGCCGGGCATGCGCACGGTCAACGTGTCTTTCGAATCCGAAACGCCCTCCACTCTCCCCTTGAATCTCGACGTGGTCCAGTCCGTCGGTGCGGGCTGTTCCCGGTTTCGGTAGTACAGGCTTGCCCGCAGTTCCTGCTCGCCGCGCAACAGCAGTTCGATATCCTCCCCGGCAATGGCGTCGGCCGGATGGATGCGCAGGGTGCGCCGGACGATCCGGTATTGGGGTTCTCGTTCGGGCGCCGACGCCTCTTCGAGTTCCTCTCCGGACGCCGCTTCCGGCTCCAGGAGCAGCGGCACGGCGCCGACGCCCACAAGCAGGCGGGTGCCGGCACGGGCAGCAACGGTCCCGTCCAGGTCCCGTGCGACCGGATGGCCGGCCGCGGGTTCGAAGAATACCACGGGATTCAGGACGGGACTGGTTTCATGGTCGGCATTCAGGGCGTGCAGGTTGATGTTCAGGCGAGTCAGGACCTCGTTGAACTGATACCGGTCGTGGATGCCGGGATTGACCTTTCTCCGTTCGCCGTAGGGACCGTCGGACGGCATCGCCAGAACAAGCACTTTCCCCCTCGAAACGAAGTTGATGGCCAGGTCCACTTCCTGGATGCTCATGCCGGGATCGCCGCCGCCCAGCAGCAGGATGACGTCGTATGTTCCGGCGTCCCGTTCCACCATGGCCGGATAATATGGCCGGTAATCGACGTCGAGACCCGCTTCCGAGAACGCCCGGATCACCCGGGTGTTTTCTTCCGGATAGGTCATGGCGTAGTCGACGACGAGCAGGCGGGGACTGCCGTTCTGTCGAGTGGCCGTCTCCCGTTGCGCGGGCGCACGGGTCGCACGCGAGGCGACCGGCCCCTGTGCGATCGTCTTTTCCCAGCTTGACTGCCGCGCGCTTGAAGATTGGAACGGCGCCAGGAAGACAATCAGGCAAACCATCAGTTTTATTCGCATGATATTCGACCCGGGATGGTGTTGTCGACCGACATACCATTTTACAACCGTACGCACCGGATCACAAGCCGTTAAATGACGGGAAGCTCAGCACTACAGTGAGGAAATATCAAGATTTACGTGATAAAAACGTATAATAATGACAATACAAGAGGATAATTGTGCGATTTATTGCCATACAGCGAGACATCATGATAGCAGAATATGTCGCGATATGTCGCGGACGGCCGGGGTTGAATCCGATCGACAGAGCGGATGGTCCGTCGTTGCGGAAGAATTGACGGTGCTGCATACGCTGCAGGGAGGACTGACAGTTGAGTGTATACGATGATCCGGGACGCGAGATCGAAGCGTTACGTACGCGCATCTCCGCGCTTTGTATGGCGAGCCTGCGCATCAGCGCGAGCCTTGACCTCGAAACCGCGCTGAACGAGATCGTGGAGAGCGCCAGGACCCTCACCGGCGCGCGCTACGGCGCCATAGCCACCATCGACGAAGCGGGCGCTCCTCAGGATTTCGTCACATCCGGCCTCACCGAGACCGAACACCGCGGCCTGGTGGAGTGGCCCGAGGGGCCGACTCTCTTCGAGCACTTCCGGGATCCGCAGAGACCACTGAGGCTCTCGGACCTGTCCGACTACGTACGCGGCCTCGGCTTCTCCGCCGACCGGCTGCCTGCCGGGACCTTCCAGGGCACGCCGATGCGCCACCGCGACACGCACGTCGGCAACTTCTATCTGGTAGACAAAGAGGACGGGGAGGAGTTCACGGACGAAGATGAGGAGGTGCTGGTGCTGTTCGCCCTGCATGCGGCGACGGCGATCGTCAACGCACGCGCCCACGGTGTCGAGCAACGCGCGAGGTCCGATCTGGAAGCGCTGGTCGAGACCTCCCCCATAGGCGTCGTCGTGTTCGACACCGTCAGCGGCCGTCCCGCGTCGCTGAACCGGGAGGCGAAGCGGATCGTGGAAAGTGTGCGCATGCCGGGCGGTTCACCGGAGGCCATTCCCGAGGTGCTGACCTGTCGCTTCGCTGACGGACGCGAAATGACGCTGGACAAGTGCTCGCTGGTACAGGCGCTCGGAGGCGCCGAAACGTTGCGGGCCGAGGAGATCGTGCTTTCCGTACCCGACGGCCGCAGCATAACGCTGCTCGTCAATGCCACCCCCATCCGCGGCGACGATGGCTCGGTCGCGTCGTTGGTGGTCACCATGCAGGATCTGTCGCCGGTCCTGGACCTGGAACGGACGCGGGCCGAGTTCCTCGGGATGGTGAGCCACGAATTGCGCGCGCCGCTGACCTCCATCAAGGGTTCGGCGGCGACGGTGCTGGACGCCTCGAGGGCGCTGGACCCGGCCGAAATCCGCCAGTTCTTCCACATCATCAACGAGCAGGCCGACCACATGGACAGCCTGATAAGCGACCTGCTCGATGCGGGACACATCGACGCCGGCACGCTCTCGGTCCACCCCGAGCCCTCGGACGTCGGCGTCCTGGTGGACCGGGCGCGCAACACCTTTCTTTCCGGCGGCAGCAGACACACCGTCCAGATTGACCTGCCGTCCGACCTGCCCAGGGTCCTGGCCGACAGACAGCGTATCTTGCAGGTGGTGAACAACCTGCTTGCCAACGCGGCCCGTCATTCGCCGGAAACCGCGCCCATCCGCATCTCGGCGGAGCGCGACGGGGTGCACGTCGCAATCGCGGTCTCTGATGAGGGGCGGGGCATCGCACCAGAACTTCTGGGACAGTTGTTTCAAAAATACGCCCGTTCCGAAAAAAGCACGGGCACGGCTGGAGGGCTGGGTCTTGCCATCTGCAAGGGATTGGTCGAAGCGCACGGCGGTCGCATCAGGGCCGAGAGTGCAGGATTAGGTCAAGGCGCACGCTTCACCTTTACGATACCGGTTGCGGAACTGGCTGGCGAAGACGCCGCGGCCGTGGCTGTCCGACGTCCGTCCGGGCGGCCTGCCGACGGACGCCAGCCGATACCCATTCTCGTTGTGGACGATGACCCGCAAACGCTTCGGTACGTACGCGACACCCTCGCCGACGCGGGCTACTCCGTGCTGGTCACGGCTGAGCACAACGAACTTTCGCGCATAATCGAAACAGAAAAACCCAAACTGATCCTGCTTGATCTGGTGCTGCCCGGGACGGACGGCATCGAGCTTATGCAGACCGTTCCCGAGCTTGCCACACTGCCGGTCATCTTCATCTCGGGTTACGGTCGCGACGAAACGATCGCGCGGGCCCTGGAGGCCGGTGCCGAGGATTACATCGTCAAGCCGTTCTCGCCGACCGAACTCACGGCGCGAATCGGGGCGATCCTGCGCAGGCGAGCCAATCCCGAACGTTTCGTGCTTGGGGACCTGGTCATCGACTACGACCGCCGCGAAGTCATGCTCGGCGGGCAGTCCGTGGCGCTCACGGCGACCGAGTACGAGGTGCTGCGCGTGCTCTCGCTCTGCGTGGGGCGGGTCGCCACCTACGACGCCCTCCTGCGCGAGATCTGGGGCAGGCGGGGCCTGGGCGACGCGAGGCTCGTGCGCGCCATCGTCAAGCGCCTGCGGCGAAAGCTCGGCGACAACGCGGCGGAACCTTCCTACATCTCGAACGTGCGCGGGGTCGGTTACCGCATGATCCGGCACGGCGAAGCATAGCCGTTCCGCCAAGTCCCCTCACACGACCGCCAGCCGCTCCAGGAGGTCAACGCAGCGGTTGGAGTAGCCCCATTCGTTATCGTACCAACCGCAAATCTTGACGAGGTTGTCGTCGATGATCATGGTCAGCTCGGCGTCGAAGATGCACGAGGCGGGGTTGTGTACGATGTCGACGGAGACGATGGGGTCTTCGCAGTACTCGAGGATGCCTTCGAGGGGGCCCTTCGCGGCCGCTGCAAAGGTGGCGTTGACTTCTTCGGCCGTGGGGACTCGTTCGACCTGGGCTACGAAGTCGGTGAGAGAGCCGTCGGGGACGGGCACGCGGACGGCCATCCCGTTCAGCCGGCCGTTGAGCTCGGGGATTACCTCGCCGATAGCCTTGGCCGCGCCGGTGCTTGTGGGGATCATGGACAGGGCCGCCGAACGGGCGCGCCGGGGATCCTTGTGAGCGAAGTCGATGATCTGTTGGTCGCTGGTGTAGGCGTGGACCGTGGTCATAGAACCACGGACGACGTGGAAGTGCTCATGCAGCACGGATACCATCGGGGCGAGACAGTTGGTGGTGCAGGACGCGTTGGAGACGACTCGGTGTGCATCGGTCAGGATCCCGTCGTTCACGCCCATGACGATGGTCGCGTCCACGTTGGTCGCCGGCGCGGAGATCAGCACCTTCTTCGCCCCGGCCGACAGGTGGTCCGAGGCCTGTTCGCCGTCGGTGAAGATCCCGGTCGACTCCACCACCAGGTCCACGCCGCGGTCGCCCCAGGGCAGATCCGCCGGATTCCGTTCGGAGACGATCTCGATCTTGTTGCCGTTTACCGCAAGTCCGCCGTTCACGGCCTCGACCGGATGGTCGTACCGGCCGTGCACGGAGTCGTACTTCAACAGATGCGCCAGCGTCGCGCTGTCGGTCAGGTCGTTGATGGCGACCACGTCGAACCCGGTCCGCTCCGACATGGCACGGAAGACCATGCGGCCGATGCGACCGAACCCGTTGATCCCTACCCTGATGCCCATGATGCGCATTGCCTCCAAAAGTTTCGGGAAACCGTCCCGCGTGTACGGGCCGATTTCCCTTAATCCATGCCGGCATTGACCGGTTCGTTATCTATGTTTTGTGCGCGCTGCTATGCTCCTGTGCATTTCCGCCGGGCATCCGCGCTTCTCAATCTTTCAACAACCCCCGCAGCACGTACTGCAGAATCCCGCCGTGGCGGTAGTACTCCACTTCGACCGGGGTATCGATGCGCACGACGGTATTCAGTGTTTTCGTGGCACCGTCTTCGGCAGTCACGCGGACACCGACGCGTTGCCGGGGCTTGATGCCGCCCTTGATCCCCTCGATATCGTAGGTCTCGAAGCCCGTCAGACCGTGAGATTCGGCGCTTTCGCCCTCCTCGAACTGCAGCGGCAGGATGCCCATGCCGAGGAGGTTGCTCCGGTGGATGCGTTCGTAGCTTTCCACGATCACGGCCCGGACGCCGAGGAGGTTGGGCCCCTTGGCGGCCCAGTCCCGGGACGAGCCGGAGCCGTATTCCTTGCCGGCGATCACGACCAGGGGCGTGTCCGACTCGCGGTACGCCATGGCGGCGTCATAGATGGAGACCGGTTCGGCGCTGGGCGAGGTTCTCGTCCAGCCGCCTTCGGTGCCAGGCGCCAGGCCGTTGCGCAGCCGGATGTTGGCGAAGGTGCCCCGCATCATGACTTCGTGGTTGCCCCGTCGCGCGCCGTAGGAATTGAAGTCTTTCGGTGCGACGCCGCGCTCGACGAGGTATCGGCCCGCGGGACTGTCGGCCTGGATCGAACCGGCCGGCGAGATGTGGTCCGTCGTGACGGAATCTCCGAGCACCGCCAGTACGCGGGCGCTGCGTATGTCCGAGATTTCGTCCGGCTCCGTCGGCATGTTGTCGAAGTAGGGCGGGAGCTTTACGTAGGTGGACGCGTCGTCCCACGCATAGGACTCGTCGCTCGTCGCGGCCAGCTCGGCCCAACGGTCGTCGCCCGTGAAGACGTCTGCGTAGATGGACTGGAACATTTCCCGCCGCACCGAAGTTCGCACGGCTTCCCGGACTTCCTTCGGCGTCGGCCAGATGTCGCGCAGATAGACGTCGTTGCCTTCCTGATCGGTTCCTATGGGATCGCGGTACAGGTCCACGTCCATGCGGCCCGCCAGGGCGTAGGCGACCACCAGCGGCGGCGAGGCGAGGTAATTCGCCTTGACGATGGGGTTCACCCGGCCCTCGAAATTCCGGTTGCCGCTCAGCACGGCGGCCGCCACCAGTTCAGCTTCCTGCACCGCGTCGCCGATGGGGGCGGGCACGGGCCCGCTGTTGCCGATGCACGTCGTGCAGCCGTACCCCACGACGTGGAACCGGAGCTGCTCCAGGTAGGGGAGGAGCCCCATGTCTTCCAGGTAGCGAGTCACCACCTGCGAGCCCGGCGCGAGGCTGGTCTTCACCCAGGGCCGGGTGGACAGGCCGCGTTCCACGGCTTTTCGGGCCAGGACCCCCGCGGCCGCGAGCACGGCCGGGTTCGACGTGTTCGTGCAGCTGGTGATCGCGGCGATGACGACCGACCCGTGTCCCAGTTCGAAGGACGATCCATCCATATCGACGGCCGCCTTCTTCGTCAGCGTGCCCAGCTCTCCGGGTGCGTGTCCGTTGCCGTCCACCCACCGGTTGACGGTGTCACTGGACAGGTCCGGGTTCTCGTCGGCCAGCATGGCGGCCAGCTCCCTCCGGAAGGAAGGCTTCACGCTGGACAGCGAAACCCGGTCCTGGGGCCGCCTCGGCCCCGCCATGCTCGGTTCCACGGCGTCGAGGTCGAGTCCCAATGCCTCAGCGAAGAGGGGATCGGGCGAATCACCCGTGCGGAACAGGCCCTGCGCTTTCGTGTACGCTTCCGTCAGGGCGATTTCGTCCGCGTCGCGGCCGGTAAGTTCCATGTAGGAAAGCGTCTCGCCGTCCACCGGAAAGAACCCCACAGTGGCCCCGTACTCGGGCGCCATGTTGGCGATCGTGGCCCGGTCGGGCAGGGAAAGGCTGTCCAGGCCCGGACCGTAGAATTCGACGAACTTGCCGACGACGCCGTGGGCCCGGAGCATCTGCGTGACCGTCAGGACCAGGTCCGTTGCCGTGGCTCCGGCCGGTAGCGCGCCCGTCAGCTTGAATCCCACCACGGACGGAATGAGCATGGATACGGGCTGTCCGAGCATCGCCGCTTCCGCCTCGATGCCGCCGACGCCCCAGCCGACCACGCCAAGGCCGTTGATCATGGTGGTATGGGAGTCCGTGCCCACCAGGGTGTCCGGATAGGCGACCGTTTCGCCGTCCCGTTCCCGGCCGAAGACCACCTTGGCCAGGTACTCGAGGTTCACCTGGTGCACGATGCCCGTGCCGGGCGGGACGACGCGGAAGTTGTCGAAGGCCTGCTGCCCCCACTTGAGGAAGAGGTACCGCTCCTGGTTACGGTCGAATTCGCGGTCCACGTTGGCCGCGAAGGCCCGTCGGGACCCGAACTCGTCCACCTGGACGGAGTGGTCGATGACCAGGTCCACGTCCTGCAGGGGATTGATGCGGTCGGCCCCGACGCCCAGTTTCCGGATGGCGTCCCGCATGGCCGCCAGGTCGACGACGGCCGGCACGCCCGTGAAATCCTGCATCAGCACCCGCGCCGGCCGGAAGGCGATCTCCCGCTCGGCGAGCCCGCCCCCGACGCTTTCGACGACGGCGGTCACGTCTTCGGCGGAGACGGTCACGCCATCTTCGTGGCGCAGCAGGTTCTCTACCATGACCTTCAGAGAAAAGGGCAGGCGCGAAATATCGCCGCCGCCGCCATCAACGGCCCGCGCAAGCGAATAGTATGTACACGTGCTTCCGCCCGCGTTCAATTCGGCGCGGGCGCCGAAACTGTTCAGGTTACGCGACACGATACAGGACTCCCCGCGGATCGGGCAAAAAATCGAATTTGCGAGAAACCGCAACGTAAGGACCTCACGGGCGCCTGTCAAGTACTATCCTCCTGTTGACGCGGGCGAAACGCCTTGTGCATCGGTATCCCGGCGGTCATTCGGTGCTTGACACACGGAGACGGTCCGGCCTATCATCGGTAGGCCAAGCCGGCAGATCCGGCCCCGTTCATCACCCGTCGCCCATTGAGTCTCCTTCTGCGATGAAGCCCCGGAAAACTGGAAGACGCCTTTTGCGATACGTGGTCCTGGTGTGCGCCTGTTCCCTGATGACCGGCCCGGCTTTCGAAGCCGTGGCCGGGACCTGGCGTTTCGCGGCCCCGCAGCAGCGGCTGTTCCGCCCGCTGCTGGCCGACCCCACCCAGACGCGGTTCGCCGTCGTCACCAACCTGGACGACCGGCTGAACGGGGATATCGCCGGTTCCTGGGAGGCTGCCGATTACGCTTGGGACGAAGGGAGCGGGCTGCGGTTCAGGACCGGGATCCATGCGGGCGTCTTCTCGAGGCTCCGGTGGTCCGGGACGACCTTTCCCCTCGAGACCGCCGACTACCTGGTGGGGATGCACGCGGACCTGGGAGGCGGGCGACTCACGGGCCGTTTCGAATACGCCCACGTGAGCGCCCACCTGGCCGACGGATACGACGGGTCGGCGCAGGCCATGGGGGCCATGACCTACAGCCGGGAGTACTTCACGCTGTACGGGTCATACGAGCGGGAAGCGCGCAGGGGGGGGGTAATCGGAAGCGCGCGGGCCTACGGCAGCCTCCGGTGGTCGAACCACGCCATCCCGGACGTGCGGCGGTGGCGGGTCCAGGCCGGAGCGGAGTTGGTCTCCAGTCCCCTTACGGGCGGGGCGACCCGCGCCTACCTTGCCTGCGACGTACGGGTCTTTCGGGACGGGGACCTGTCCGTCAATCGCACGGCGCACGCCGGGTTGATGTTTCACTCCGGGGAATCGAGGGGTCTGCGTTTCGCCCTGGTCTACCACGGCGGACGCAGCGAACACGGCCAGTTCCATCGCCAGCAGGATGACTACGCGGGGATCGGACTGTTCTTCGATTTGTGAAAACTGCGCGGGAGAAGATTCGCACGGCAGAAACCGCGTGCCGTGCCGGTCTGCTGTGCCGGTGTGCCGTGCGGGAGAGCGGAACATTCCCACGCGACGGAAACCTGAGTGAAAGTGAAGACCATGAGCTTTCTCATCGACCTGGAATGCAGTGACTGCGGCAATCATCTGCCGGCGGACCAGCTGCAGAACCTGTGCCCCGACTGCGGCCGGCCGCTCCTCGCCCGGTACGACACGGAAGGGGCGGGCAAGGCGCTGACCCCGGAAGCCCTGGCGATGCGCGAGCCCACGCTCTGGCGCTACCGCGAGATGCTTCCGGTGCGCGATGAGTCGGCCATCGTTACGCTGAGCGAGGGCGGCACGCCCCTGGTGCACGCCCGGCGCCTGCGCGAACGCCTGGGCATGGACGGGCTGTACATCAAGGATGAGTCCGTCAATCCTACCGGTTCGTTCAAGGCCCGGGGCCTGGCCATGGCCGTGTCCCGCGCCACGGAATTGGGCGCTGAATCCCTGGCCATCCCTTCCGCAGGAAACGCGGCGGGCGCGCTATCGGCCTACGGCGCCAAGGCCGGTATCCCTGTGCACGTGTTCATGCCCCGGGACACCCCTCTGCCTTTCATCGTGGAGTGCCGGGCCCACGGCGCCGAAGTGGAATTGGTGGACGGACTGATCACGGACTGCGGCAAGCTCGTAGCCGCTCGAAAAGACGCGGAAGGGTGGTTCGACGTGTCCACCCTGAAAGAACCCTACCGGGTCGAGGGCAAGAAGACCATGGGATACGAACTGGCGGAACAATTTGGGTGGGTTCTGCCCGACGCGATCCTGTATCCCGCGGGCGGTGGGACCGGCCTGATCGGCATGTGGAAGGCTTTCGCCGAAATGGAAGCGCTCGGGTGGATCGGACCGGAACGGCCCCGCATGGTCGCGGTGCAGGCCGCCGGGTGCCAACCCATCGTCCGGGCCTGGGAACAGAACTGGCCCGACGCGCCCGAATGGGAGAACGCCCGCACGCTCGCCAGCGGACTGCGCGTGCCCTCCGCCGTGGGAGACAAGCTGATGCTGGCCGCCATCCGGGAAAGCAACGGGGAGGCGGTAGCCGTGCCCGACGGCGACATGGTCCGGGGCGTCCGGGAGATCGGGGCCTTCGAGGGCATCTTCGCCTCGCCCGAAGGCGGCGCCGTGCTGGCGGGCCTGAGGAAGTTGCTCGCCCTGGGCCGCATCGAACGTTCTGACCGGGTGGTACTCTTCAACACCGGAAGCGGTCACAAGTACGTGGACAGCCTGGCAGAGTTGCAGGAGGGTGAATCAACAAACTGATCCCGCAAGTTTGTTGACTAACCACATGATTGGGTTGACCAACTACATGATTTAGTTGACTAACCACATGATTGGGTTGACCAACTACATGATTTAACGGAATAACCAATATCTGGTTTATTACTTAACATATATATTGTCTTACATTTCTCCATATACTCAGTAACGTCCAGGAAACTCGTCGCGTAAACGAACTGCCTACCTGCGACTTTCCTTTTCACAGGCGCCCTATTGATCGTGATACGGATGGGAACCCGTTCTCTCGTGACAGATGTACAATCGTTAGGAGAAGATTGTGACAGAGATGGCCTTCGAGCAGATAGGTCCTGCAATGGCTGCAATCAACGTCGCCAGACGGAAACTTGACGAAGGGGCCACGCGTGAAGAGATACACGACTCCCTCAATCAAGCCGCTAAACACATACGTTTGATAAGGTATTACTGGGACTGGGACGACAAAAACCCTAAACCCCCACCTCCCGAGTATATCTAGTTTATGGTCTTGTCAACATCTTGACTCTTTCTTGAGCAATGCCACATTTCACAACAGATTCCGCCTTATGTACCAGAGAACCGTCATGTTTAGATCCATCCTGGCTATAGTAACACTCTTCCTCCTTTCGGCCCCTTCCGCCAGCGCCCAGAAGATGCTGATCTTCATGGACCTGGAACAGCAGGACCATCTCAAGGCCTACGGCATCGCTTTTGAGGCCCTGGAGCAGGGTTATACGGTCGAATGGCTGCTGAACTACCGCGGCGGATCCTTCATCATGGACCCCGCGGCAGACCGGGTTCGGGCGTGTTACCTGAGGGGCGTGAGCTTCAAGGTGATCGACGGCGCGGAACTGGTCCGGATCTACGCCCACATCGAAGAGCACAACATGGACCGGGTGCTGCTGGAAAAGGCACCCGAAATCGCCGTGTACACCCGGCCCGACAAGCGTCCCTGGGACGATGCCGTGACCATGGCGCTGGAGTACGCCGAGGTACCCTACAAGACCATCTTCGACACGGAGGTGCTGACCGGAGAGCTGAAGCAGTACGACTGGCTGCACCTGCACCACGAGGATTTCACCGGGCAGTACAGCAAGTTCTACAGCTATCACCGCACGCCCTGGTACCAGCAGCAGCAGGCCACCGACGAAACGCTGGCGAGGACCCTGGGGTATCCGACGGTCGCGGAGGCCAAGAAGGCCGTGGCGCAGGGCATCAAGGGCTACGTGGGGAACGGAGGCTTTCTCTTCGCCATGTGCGCGGCGACGGAGACCCTGGAGATCGCCCTGGCCTCGGCCCGCACCGACATCGTGGCGCCGGAGTACGACCACACGCCCATCGATCCCGACGCCCAGTCCAAGCTGGACTTCGGCCAGACGTTCGCCTTCGAGAACTTCACCCTGCAGCTGAACCCGCTCGTCGGTTCCTTTTCCAACATCGACGTGAACCAGGTCAATGCCGGCAAGGTGATGACCGGACCCTTCACCCTCTTTGACTTCTCGGCCAAGTACGACCCCGTCCCCACCATGCTCACGCAAAATCACGTGAACTACATCGCCGGGTTCTACGGACTGTCCACGTCCTTTCACCGCGACGTGCTCAAGCGCACCGTGGTCGTGCTTGCCGAGGAAGCCGGTACCGACCACGTCAAGTATATCCACGGCAACTACGGGAGGGGGACTTTCACCTTCTACGGGGGGCACGACCCGGAGGACGAGGAGCACCTGGTGGGCGATCCGCCGACCAATCTCGCCCTCCACAAGAACTCCCCCGGTTACCGGCTCATCCTGAACAACGTCCTCTTCCCCGCGGCCAAAAAGAAGAAGCGCAAAACCTGACGGCTGTCCCTGCGGTGGTGCGGAACCCGGCGGTAATTCCTGCGAAAATTCAAAAACACTTGCCGGCCCGCGCCGCATCAAGTATAATTACTGTTACCTCACACAGGTTTCCAGCAAAGTCATTTTAAAAGAACCTTTGCTATACCATAGGGAATCCTGCTCCGGGTATCGATGGCATGCCTCACCAGAACGGAGGACGTCAGAACTGCCCGGGGGGACAACCACTGTTCCGAACAGGTTCTCCTAAAAATACTTATGCTCGCCTGTGTGGGGTATTCTATTGCCCGGCGCGACAGCGGGGCGTGACATTCCTGTCCATGCCTGCGTCTCCTTCCCGCAAGCTGTAATTCAGCGACCCCATGCTCCAGAACCTGACGCTGGGACAGTACTACCCCGGCGAATCTTCCATACATCGACTGGACCCGCGCACCAAGCTGTGCGGCGCCCTGGCGCTGATGGCGGCGCTGATCTGGGTAAAGACCCTGCCGCTTTTTTTCTTCATGCTGGCCATGGTCAGTGTCCTGGTCCGGGTCTCCGGCGTGCCGCTCCGCCTGCCGCTGAACAACCTGAAGGCCTTCCGGCTGATTCTGATCATCACCTTCGCGGCCCACGCGTGCTTCACGCCGGGAGAAGTCGTGGTAGTCGCGGGATACACCGTGCCGGGGCCCACCTGGGAAGGGATGTTCCAGGGCGTGGTTTTCACCCTGCGCCTGATGGTCATCATGCTGATCGCGGCGCTGCTGATGTTGACCACCGCGCCGCTGGACGTGTCGGACGGCATCGAGCGGTTGCTTAAGCCCCTGGAACGTTTCGGGCTGCCCGCCCATGAGTTGGCCATGATGATGGTCATCGCCCTGCGGTTCATCCCCACGCTGGTGGAGGAAGCGGACCGCCTGCAGAAGGCCCAGGCCGCCCGGGGTGCCGACTTCACCGGGAATCTCTTCCGGCGCGTCCGTAAAATGACCGCCCTGCTCATCCCCCTCATGCTCTCGGCCTTCCGGCGGGCCGAGGACTTGGCCGTCGCCATGGAATCCCGCTGTTACCGGGGCGGTACCGGCCGCACGCATTTTCGCATTCTGGCCCTGGGCCGAAACGACTACGTGGCCATGGGTGCCGTGGCGACCCTGCTTGTACTCAGCGCGGTCGTCAACAGCAACAACACCATCAACAGTCTGTTCTGATCCCCGGCCATCCGAAACACGCCACTTCCGCCATGCGCACCCTGGTCCTCAAGCTCGAATACGACGGCACCGGTTTCCTCGGTTGGCAGATCCAGTCCGAGGGCCGCACCGTGCAGGGCGTCCTGGAGGAGGCGATTCACACCGTTCTGCAGGCCGACCTCCGCGCGACCGCGGCCGGACGTACGGACGCCGGCGTGCACGCCACCGGTCAGGTCGTCCACTTCAGGACGGATTCGGACGTGATGGTGGATCGGCTGAAGAAGGGGCTGAACGGCGTCCTGCCGCCGGACGTGCGCGTGCTGGAGACTGCGCTGGTGACCGATGACTTCCACGCACGATTCAGCGCGGTGGGACGCCGGTACGTCTACCGGATCATACGGCGCCCGAGCGCCATGCGCCGGCACCATGCCTGGCACGTGGCTTACCCGCTGGACGTCGACGGCATGCGCCGCGCCTGTGCGCCGCTTTCCGGCCGCCACGACTTCACGTCCTTCTGCCAGGCCACGTCGACCGCCGACGGAACGATTTGCGAGGTGCGGGAATTGGACTGGGTCGAGCAGGACGACGAACTCCGGCTTCATATCGAGGCGAATCGCTTCCTCCACCACATGGTCCGGACCATCGTGGGTACGGCTGTGGATATCGGGCGCGGCCGATGGCCGGAAAGCGCCATGGCGGAGATGCTGGAGGCGAAGGACCGGAGGGCGGCGGGCGCCAACGCTCCGGCGCACGGACTGTGCCTGGAAGCGGTGCGCTATCCTTCCGAATTCGGGATCTGAGATCGGGTGGACCAGGCGGTCCGGGCGAGCCGGGCGGACCCGACGAACCCGGCGGACCCGGCAGATCCACCACCACCATTCGCCCCTGCGGGGCGAATTCGATGATTACGACCCGCCGCCGCGACGGTCCACGTACGCGTCGATCTCGTCACAAACCTTGTGCAGCGTGGCGACGTCGCGCTGTTCCAGGCGCAGGCTGCGCCGCAGGACGCGGCGGATGGAACGCAGGAAGGTCTCCTCGCTCGGCGTGGACGTGAAGCCGATCCTGAGCAGCGTTTCATGAATGCGCCGAGAGACCCGCTCCACTTCCCGGTGCCCGGCCAGGCGCACCTCGGAGGGCAGCGGCGCCTCTCCTCCGATACGAAACAGTTCGTACGCGCAGACCATGACGGACTGGGACAGGTTCAGGGACGGGTAGGTTGTCGCCGCGGGGATCCGGGCGATGACGCTGCACCGTTGCAGTTCGTCGTTCAGGAGGCCGCGGTCCTCCCGACCGAAGAGAATCCCCGCAGGCTGGTTCCGAGCGACGGCAGCCAGTTCGGTGCAGGCCTGCTCCACGGACTGGATGGGGTTCAGCCAGATGCCGCGCGTGCGGTTGGTCGTACCCACGACGAGGGCGAGATCATCCACCGCCTCCTCCAGCGTCGGGACAACACGGGCCGTATCCAGGATCTCTCCGGCGCCGTGGGCCATCCATCGGGCTTCCGCCTCGTGGCGGAATTCGGCGGGGTTGACCAGGACGAGGCGGGAAAGGCCCATGGTCGTCATGGCCCGGGCGACGGCGCCGATGTTACCCGGCACTTTCGGTTCCACGAGGATGATGTGGATTCGGGAGAAAAAGTCCGGTGCGATACTTTCCGATCGATCCGCCATGGGGAGATCCGAGTGTTTCCGAAACAAACAAGCCGCCCTCATATACATGGGACGGCTGGGAAATGGCTGGCGTCTCTGTTTGCGGGGAGACGCCGGTCAGGCCTGCCCGTCTTCCTTCGACTCCAGTGCTTCCACGGCGGCCTTGAGCTCGGCGATCTCCGTCTCCAGCTTCTTCTCGCGGCCAGCCAGCGTAAAGAGGTAGAGGAACAGTCCGACCAAGATCAACGTATAGGCGGAAAACAGGTACCAGAAGTTCTGATCCACGGTGTTAACTCTCCTTTAACGCGCACAAAACCGTACGCTCAAACCTGCGCTGTCTTACGCTCCAGATATCCGCTTAAACCCCGACACTGCCGGGATGCCGGTGCTCCACGCGTTCCCGCAGGGTCTCCGTCTCGTCGTGTAGCCGCTCCAGCGCCATCCGTCGTCCCATAAGGTAGAAGAACAGCAGGGTGAAGGCGATCGCCGACACACCCAGCGCGATGCGCATGTCGACTTCCATGCCCGCGCCGAGACCCTCTTCCGTCATGACCAGGGAATCGGGATGCAGGCCCCGCCACCACATGGTCGCGAAATGGATGAAGGGGATGTCTATCGTACCGAGGATGCCCAGCACGGCGAGGAAGGTCTTCACCTGGGGCATGTCGTCGCCGTACACACGCAGCATCAGGTAGGCCACGTAGATGAGCCAGAGGATCATGGAAAAGGTGAGCCGCGGGTCCCAGGTCCACCACGTGCCCCACACCGGCTTGCCCCAGATCGGTCCGGTGATCATCACGAAACAGCAGAAGACGAAGCCGACCTCCGCGGCGCTGTAGGCCACGATGTCCCACCTGCGCTCCCGCAGCCACAGGTAGATGACGCTCGATACGCCCACCAGCACGAAGGCGAACTCCGCGATCCAGGCGGAGGCGACGTGAAAGTACATGATCCGCTGCACATCCCCCATGACCCGCTCCCGGGGCGCCCAGAGAAGCGAGAGGTAGAGCGAGGCGACCAGGCCCACGAGACAGATGAGACCGAAGGGCGTGATGCGCAGGCGGGCGGCGATTCCGGCCATTTTCATTCCTCCACGATGTACTCGAACAGCATGACGGACGCGACCAGGAAGACGACGGTAAACACCGACAGCAACCTGATCCAGTTCGTCATGTCCTGCCAGTCCCCGCCCTCGAAGGCGGTCCGCGTCGTCTCCACCAGCGCGATCAGGACTGGTGAGGCGACGGGCAGCAGCAGGACCGGCAGCATGACGTCCCGCATGCGCGTGTTGACGGCCACGGCCGCGAACAGGGTGGCGACGGACGAGAAACCGACCGTCCCCAGAAAGAAGATCACCAGTAGTTTAGACAGATAAGGCAGGATTGTCATGTTGAAAAACAGGACGAAGAGGGGCAGCACCGCCAGTTGGACCAGCCCGATGAGCGTGATATTGCCCAGCAGCTTGCCCAGGAAGATGGATCCGCGGTCGATGGGCGTGAGGAGCAGGCCGTCGAAGGTGCCCCGGTCTTTCTCCGGCGAGAAGGACCGGCTCGCACTCAGCATGCCCGCGAAGGCGAAGGCCACCCAGATCATGCCGGGAACCACGCGCCGGATTACATCCGCCCCCGCGTTGAAGGCGAAGTTGAAAATGATCACGACGATCAGCGAGAAGACGAACATGGTTACGGCCCGCTCGCGGGTGCGGTACTCTACGACCATGTCCTTGCGGTAAATCTGCCATGACTGAGCGAGGAAGGATCTCATGGGTTCTGGCTTCTCCCGTCTCCAGCTCTTCCCGGGTGCCTGGTACCTGGTTTACACGGATTCGGGGCCGAGGCCTGTTTCGTGAGACGACCCGGACCGGACAGCGATCATACCGCGTGGTCCCGGTAGGTCCGTTCGAATTCGACCTGAGACAGGCCACGGGTCTCGGCCTCGAAGACGAGGCTTCCGCGGTTCAGGATGGCCACGCGGTCGGCGGACTCCATGCCGCGGACCAGGTCGTGGGTCACGAGCAGTATCGTCTTGTTCCGCTCGATAAGGATTGCCTTCAGCATGGCCAGCGCGTCCTGGTCCAGTCCTGAGTAGGGTTCGTCAAGCAACAGGATATCCGGGTCGTGCAGCAGGGCCCGGGCCAGGGCCACCCGCTGGCGCATGCCGCGTGAAAGCGTGCGGACCGGACTCCCCGACCTGGTCTCCATGCCCACCGTGCGCAACAGCTCTTCTATCCGCTCCTCGCGGTTTTCTACCCCGAACAGTTTCCCGTAAAACCGCAGGTTCTCCCGTACGGTCAGTTCGTCGTATAGATAGGTCTGGTAGGACAGCACGCCGATCCGCCTGCCCAGGGATTCGTCGCGGTCCTTCGTGATTTCGTCGCCGTCGAGGAACACCTGGCCGCGGGACGGGCGCACGAGCCCGGCGATGACGCCCAGCAGGGTCGACTTGCCCGCGCCGTTGGGACCGAACAGGGCCAGGAAGGAACCGGGCGCCACGTCCATGTCCACCCGGTGCAATGCCCGGAAACGGCCGTAGGTTTTGGTCAGCTGACGGATGCTGATGCCGGGGGCGGATCGATCAGTCATCGCGGCTCCCGGTTCGGCGCAGCCGCAGCGCCCGGTCTTTCAGGCCGTCGCGGCGGACGCGATAGGATGACTCGTCCAGCCCTCCGCTCTCGTAATGATCGTCCAGGGCGGCCATGGCCTGGACGATCGCCGTGTACTTCCGTTCGTCCTCGGGCGAGAGATCGGCCCGGGCCGGCGGTTCGTCCGGCTGCTCGGGCTTGACACGGATCCCTACGACGAGGCCGGCGGCCACGATGAGCACCACGAATCCGAGCATGCCCCATTTCATGACGTCCTGCCAGGCCAGGACGCTGGGGAAGGCGACTTCCACCGACATGCCCCGTCCCACGCCGACACGGTTCGAAAGCAGCAGGTATTCGTCTTCGCCGACCTGTTGCACCCCGTCGTTGGTCAGATTGGTGGCGGTGACGGTCTCGCTGCTCGGTGAGACCAGAACCTGGACCCTGTCCACGTTATAGTCCATCTGCCTGGTGAACCGGTGGTCTATGGACGCCCTGTCCACGTTGTAGGCGTATACGATCCGGGCGACCCCCGGGGGTATGGGCGCCGAGAACAGCAGACCGCGATCGGTATGCTGAAGCCCTTCCACCATCGGCTGCAGTCCGAACGCCGCCGCGGGCAGGGTGTAGACGAGGCCCAGGCCCACGGCCGGCGGCGGCGCGAAAGTCAGGTTGCCCCGGTTTTCCACGACGATGATTTCCGTGACGTTCAGAATCTCCGGTCCCGCATCCACGACCAGGTGGACCGCGCTGTGGACCAGGTCCGTTTCATCGGTCGTGATATCGAAGACCTGGAGCAACTCCTCTACGCGGCCGGAGCCCGGTTCGAGGGGGATGTGCCCGGTCAGGTAGGGCATCTCCAGGTACCGGGTGGCGACCACGTAGTGCGACCCGTCGGCCGCCAGTCCGGTGAACTCGTAACGGCCCTCACCGTCGGTAACGACCCTTGCAAGGGTCTGATCCGGACCCTCTTCGCTACTGTGATTCAGCAGGGTCACCGGGTGTCCCGCCATCGGCAGACCGGTGGTTCCGTTCACGACGGCGAGGGCTATACTTGCCGTCTCCTGGGCCTGCGCCGGCCGGATCGGCCCGATCACCACGCTCACCGCCATGGTGACACAGGCCACCAGGACCGCATAATAAACAAAAAGCCCCGAAGGGCCCGAAATCCGCTCGGATCTCAAGGAATCACCATCACGTCAGTTTTTCTCCACACTGCGCGCAGAATTTGGCAGTGGCCGGATTTTCGGTACCGCAGCCGCCGCAGGTACCGCGCTTCAGAGAAGCGCCGCACTCGATGCAGAAGTTGGCGGATTCCTCGTTGATCGTGCCGCAACTCACGCACGACTGAACACTCACGGTCTGCGCCGGCCGCTCGGCGGCGGTCTTTCTTTCTTCAACAGGCGTATCCACGACCGGCGCCATTTCATCGACGGCCGTATCATCGACGGCCGTCTCCACTACAGTGGCCGCCGGGTCCCGCCGCCGCCGGACCTCCAGCACTGACTCCTCGATCTGTTCCTCGACGGACAGGTCGGTGCCGGCGGTCCGATCCAGTTCGTCGAGCACGTCCGACGCTTCCTGCATGTATTCCTGGCGGAGCGCTTCGTGATCCTCGGCGGCCAGCTTGCCCATGTTGTAATCGATGTTCAGCTCGCGGATGGACGAATAGATGAAATCCTTCTTCTTCAGCAGATCGTCCCGGCGGGACCCGGTGGACCAGGCGGTCCAGGGGCGGCGGGCCGACCCTTCCAGCATAGGACTGATCATGAAGGCCAGTACGCCCAGCGCGAGCAGTCCGCAAGCAACCAGTGTCATGATCCGAACCGGCTCCCCTTGTACGCGTGCCGGACGAACCGGTGCGCCGTCCCCCTAGGACCGGGGAAGCGGCTCCGGCGACTTCGGCTCGGTCTGCTCATACTGACCGTATCCCCCCTCGGCCTCGTACTTGGACGGACACTTGGCGTAGAGTGTATGGGCGTTGAAGGTCCCGTCCCGGGCATATCCGCCCTCCACGACCACTTCCGAATCGTCCCTGAATGTATCCGGGACTACGCCGGTGTAGACGACGGGGGCCTGAACACCGCCCTCGTGAGCGATGAAACGGATGCGCATGGAGCCTACGTCGCCTCGCTGGATTGATCCGTTCACGACCTTCCCGTGCAGGCGCAGGTTCTCGTCGTAGGCCACCTCGCCCGTTGCTACGGCGGCCTTCAGTTCGCTCACGGTCAGGTAGTACATGGTCGCATCGGTCACCCCGGTATAGATCAGGTAACCGATGGCGGCGATCACCAGGCCGAAGCCCACAAGGAATTTCCGCTGCTTTTTCCGTTTACGATTTTCCATGGTATGCTCCGTAGTTGTCTTGTCTGGCGCGACCCTCGCAATATAGGCGATTCGCCCGGTTCCAGCAAGCGATATTTGTCGCCGCGGACAGTCCTCCGGCTTGCCGCGGATGCGCGTTTTCGCCGTCCTCAAACCCTGTAACCTGCGCCGGCGAATCTGCTTGACACCCGGCCGGGCCTCCCCTACCTTACGCCGGGGTCAACCCCGCCAGGAGTCACGTCCAGAGACCATGGCGCCTGCCCCGTAACCGCCCGTGTTCGCGCACCGGTTCGGATTTCCCTTCAGGAACATCATGTCCGCTTTCACGTCTGCCCAGGATGTCATCCAGCGCTTCGAAGCCCGGGACTACATCTGCGGTCCCGACCTGGCCACGCCCGTCTTTCTCATGGAACGGCTCGAGAAGCCGCTGCTGGTAGAGGGCCCTCCCGGCGTGGGCAAGACGGAGATCGCAAAAATGCTTTCAGGCGCGCTGGACCGGCGCCTGATCCGGCTGCAATGCTACGAGGGGCTGGACGAGTCCAAGGCGCTTTACGAATGGGAATATACCAAGCAGTTGCTGTACACGCAGATGCTCAAGGACCGCATCGGCGACCTGCTGAACCAAACTGATACGCTCGGAAACGCGGTTGAAGCGCTCAACCGGGAGGACAGCGCCTTCTTTTCCCGGCACTTCCTGCTCCCGCGGCCTCTGCTGGAGGCTATCCTCTCGCCGGAACCTGTCGTCCTCCTGGTCGACGAGATCGACCGCTCAGACGACGAATTCGAGAGCTTCCTCCTCGAGGTGCTGAGCGACTTCCAGGTCAGCATCCCCGAACTCGGCACACTGACCGCGGCCCGGCGGCCCCTCGTTGTGCTGACGAGTAACGCGAACCGGAACCTGTCCGAGGCGCTCAGGCGGCGCTGCCTGTACCTATATATCAACTATCCCTCCCTTGAGCAGGAGGTCCGGATCGTCCTTCGCAAGACACCCGGTATCGATGCGGACCTGGCGAACCAGGTCGTCCGGTTCGTCCAGAAAATCAGGACGCTCAACATGCGCAAGCCCCCCAGCATCGCCGAAACGATCGATTGGGCGCTGGCGCTGGTGGTCCTGAACGCGCAGCACCTCTCGCGCGACATCCTTTCGAGCACGCTGAACGTCCTGATGAAGGACCGGGAGGATATCGAACGGATCATGCGGGACGGCTACCATGATCAAGCGGCTGGTTGAGTTTGCCAGGCTGCTCAGACAGTCCGGCGTACGCGTTTCCATGGCCGAGACACTGGACGCCGCTGAAGTGCTTCGGCACGCGCCGGTCACCGAACGGCCGGCCTTCAAGGCGTCCCTGCGGGCCACCCTCGTCAAATCCCGCGAGGACATTCCCGCCTTCGACGAGGCTTTCGAGCAGTTTTTCCTGGTCCAGGTAGGGGACGACGCGGAAGAACTGGACGATCCGTGCGGGGAGACCGAGGGGCCGCCCGACGGCCATCCCGATATCGACGAGTTTCCCGATGACGGGGAACAGGACGTCCGGCGTTTCCAGGACGAACAGGGAGAGGCCATGGCGGGAGACGGGGAAGGGGACCCTGCGGATACAGACGAGTCGGAAGACCTGGAAGGCGACCTGGAGCGGATGCTTGCCCGCGTGCAGGTAGGGGAACAGGCGTCGGACGCGGTCACCGAGCCCGGCACGCAGCCGAACCAGCAGGCGGAAGACGTCGACCTCTACCAGGAACTGCCACCGGGCGACGTGGAAAACCTGTACGAAGCGGTGGAAGATCTCGCCCGTAATCTCGTGACGCGCAAATCGCTTCGTTACAGGAAGTCGCGCCACGGCAGAGTCGACATCAAGAATACGATCCAGCGGAGTTTTCGCACGGGCAACCTGCCCTTTCACATCATCTACAAGCACCGCAAGATCAAGAAGAACGAACTTGTCGTGTTGTGCGATGTCTCGGGATCGGTCTGGGAGGTCGCCCGCTTCTTCATCAAGCTGGTCCACGAAATGCAGAATCAGTTCAGCCGGGCCCGCAGCTTTCTCTTCGTGGACCGGATCAACGAGGTGACGGACGAATTCGACAGCAGGCCCTTCGAAGAAATCGTCGAAAACCTGAAGGACGACCACGCCCTGAATTTCTTCGGCCTGAGCGATTTCGGAAGGGCCTTCTACCAGTTCCACGACGAACACCTGCTGTCCCTCTCCAGAAACACGGTGCTCGTCATCCTCGGCGACGCGCGGACGAACTGGTTCGACCCCCAGGACTGGGTGTTGGACGAGCTTAGAAAAAGGGTGCACCAGACGATCTGGCTGAACCCCGAGCCCACGCAGTACTGGGACACCGACGATTCCGTCATGTCCCGTTACAGCCCGCACTGCGACCACGTGCTGGAATGCCGGAACCTGGCCCAGCTCCAGGAAATCGGCGAACTGATTCTCAGGGCGTGAGTCAGATCGGATTCATAAATGAAACACGCACACCTTCCCAGAAGCATCGGCGTGGTCCTTGCGGTCTGCCTGCTCGGCGTGGCGCTGTGGACGACCCGTGGCAGCGGAGATTCCGGTCACGACCTGTTTCTGCGCAATGATTTCACCTTCGGCCGGGTGGTGTACCAGAACTACGGCGGGTTCTACCGGGGATTCGGATGGGGGCGGTGGTCGGTGGATTTCCCGTCGGCCGACGCCAACGTGATCCGTGCCCTGCGGGCCACGACCTCCCTCAAGATCAACGAACCGCAGGCCGTGGAGCTGACCGACCCCGATCTGTTCGATATTCCCTTCCTGTATATCCTGGAAGTCGGATCCCTGCAGTTCAGCCAGGAGGAAGTGGACGCCCTGCGGGAGTACCTGCTGCGCGGCGGGTTCCTGATGGTGGACGATTTCCACGGATCGCGCCAGTGGGCGGTCTGGGAATCGCAGATGAAGCGGGTGTTCCCCGAACGCGACATCGCGGAGGTCCCCGCCGGTCACGCGATATTCCACTGCTACTACGATTTCGACGAGTATCCCCTGGTGCCCGGTACCGCGGCCTTGTGGAGACCGGGCAACTACGAGCGGGACGGCGCGTTGTACGGCCACCGGCTGCGGGGCATAACCGACGATGGCGGAAGGCTCATGGTGCTGATGAACTGGAACGCCGACCTGGGCGACGGCTGGAAGCACGCGGCCGATCCCGGGTACCCGCGCGCGTATTCGGTGACCGCGTACCGGCTCGCCGTGAACTACGCCATCTACGCGATGACCCATTGACTCCGCGGCGTCCAGGCCCAGGCCCGCCGTTTCGATTAAGCGCGTTCTCGGTGGTTTAGTCGCCGGACTGAACGCCAGGCGGTCCGTCTCGCCGATTTGTGGTTGGATTGATTCGCTCGGTGACCGTCAGGTGCTCGAGGGCGGCCGCCAACACCTCTATGGACCGCAGGTACTCGTCCAGGACGATGTGCTCGTCCGGCGTATGGTCCAGGCTCGAATCGCCGGGACCGTAGGCGGCAATCGGACACTTCCATGCCGGTCCGACGATGCACATGTCCGACGTGCCCGTCTTCTTCTTGAAGGTCGGACGGCCGCCTTCCTTTCTGATGCCCTTCAAAAGGGCCCGGACCAGCGCCGTGTTCTTCGCGGCGACCACGCCCGCCAGCCGCTGGTCACACACGATTTCCGCGGGATCCGCCTGTTCCGTCACGAAGCCGATCAGGTCATCCAGGTCGTAACCGGGCGGCACGCGCACCGAGAAATACGCTTCGACGCCCTCGGTCAACCCCTCGTCGCAGGTACTGAATCGTCTTAACTCGAGCCGTGGTGATTCGAATTCGCTTTCCGTAGCCTGGCCGGCGACGCGCGTTTGAAGCGCGTTGTACAGGCCGATGGCCCGTTCCCCCGCGCGTCGATGGTTTCCCGCGTGATGGGCGTTGGGCTGCTTGAGGCGGTAGTCGAACCCCACATGGCCCTTGTATCCGATGGTGACACTGTCCCAGCCGCTCGGTTCGCCGATGAATACGTAGTCCGGCCGCATGCGGTCCACAAGGTGACGGGCGCCCTTCGAGGTAGGGCACTCCTCCTCCACGGCGCCGACGACCGTGATCCGGGCACTGTCGATTGCCGAGAACCGGGACAGGGCGGCAGCGAAGGCGGCCAGGGGACCTTTGGCGTCCACCGTGCCGCGACCGTAAAGCCTGCCCGATTCTCCCCGCACGGGGACGATTCCGGGTACCGTGTCGATATGGCCGACCAGGGCAATGTGTGGTTCGCCCCGGCCTGTCTCGCCTACCGCGTTCCCTGCTTCGTCCACCCAGGCGCGGAGACCTCGGCGCTCCATGGCATCCACCAGGAAGGAGACGGCTTCGCCTTCCTGCGTGGAGGGACTGTATCGCTCGACCAGGCCGCGCAGCAGGGCGATGTCGTCGCGGTCACGGCTCATTCGGCCTCCCGGACGCCGGCCGGACTGCGCCGCACGCGCCGCTTGCCGGGGGATCGCGCTTCCGCGCGGGTTCCACGGTCCGCCGAACTTTTCTCCAGTGATCCCAGCACTGCGCCCACGGCCTCCACTACCTGGTCGATCTCTTCCCTGGAGATCGACAGGGGCGGCAGGAAGCGCAGCACCGTGTTGCCCGCGGGCAGGGCCATCACGCCGCGCTCCATGAGTCCCCGGAGGACAGGGGTGACCCTTCCTTTTAACTCGACCCCGATGATCAGGCCCAAACCCCGGACCTCCCGGACGCCGGGTGCGTCCAGCGCCACGAGGCGATCTCGGAAATACGCCCCGTTCTCCCGGGCGTTCTCGACAAGCCCTTCCTCCTCCAGCACACGCAGCGTAGCCAGGGCGGCAGCGCAGATCACCGGACTGCCGCCGAAGGTGTTGCCGTGGGACATGGCGGGGACGTCCCGGACCGAGTCGGCACAGAGCGCCGCGCCTACGGGCAGGCCTCCGGCCATGGCCTTGGCCAGACAGAGGATGTCCGGTCGCAGGTCATGGTGCTGGCAGGCGAACATGGCACCGGTCCGCCCGAAGCCGGTCTGCACTTCGTCCACGACGAACAGGGTGCCCCGTTCCCGGCACAGCGCTTCCACGCGCCTCAGATACGCGCCGTCGCCGAGCCGCACGCCGCCCTCGCCCTGTACCACCTCCAGGATCACCGCGGCGGTCCCGTCGTCTATGGCTTCCTCCATGGCGGAGGCGTCGTTGTATTTCACGTGGGTGAACCCCGGCACGAGCGGTTCGAAGGGGGCGCGGTACTTGGGATTCCAGGTCGCGCTCAAGGCACCGAAAGTGCGGCCGTGAAACCCGCGCTGGGCCGCGATGATGCCCGACCGGCCGGTTACGACGCGGGCGAATTTAAGCGCAGCTTCCACCGCCTCCGTACCCGAATTGCACAGGAAGAGCCGGTCCAGCCCCACCGGGGCGGTCCGGGTCAGAGCCGCGGCCAACTCCGCGCGGCGGTCGTTGTAGAAGGTATCCGGACAAATCACGAGCCGCTTCGCCTGCCGCGCGACCGCCTCCGCCACGGCCGGATGGCTGTGGCCGATGTTTGCCGTGCCGATTCCGCCGATACAGTCGATGTATTCCCGGCCCCGGTCGTCCCGGATCCGCGTGCCGCTGCCCCGGACGATCACCACGTCCCGCTTCGGCAGAATCCCCATGGATCCGCGGTCTTCCATTTCCTGATAGTCTGTCATTTTCCTTCGGCTCCTATCGACGTTACCGTTCATCCGTCTTTACCGCTGTCTGCTCCCTGGTCCGGGCGGCTGCTACCCGGTTGTCGGCCCGGGCAGCCGTTACCCGATCACCGTGCCCGCGCCGCGCAAGGCCGCAGTGACCGGTTCGGGTATTCTGCCGTCGCCCAGGATCACCTGGCCCACGCCCACCTCCAGCGCTTCCTTGGCGCCAAGCAGCTTCTTCTTCATGCGGTCCCTGGCGTGGGTCGCGATCGCCTCGTCTATTCCGTCCCGGGATATCCGGAGTATCAGGGTGCTCTCGTCGTCCGCATCCTCAAGAAAACCGGGTGTGTTGGAGAGGATGACCAGCCGTTCCGCGCCCAGGGCGTCGGCGATCACGGCGGCCGCGCGGTCCCCGTCCACGTTGATCACCTCGCCTTCGTAGCTGATGGCGGGGGGACTGACGACGGGCAGGTACCCCTGGTCGAGGAGCGTGGTCAGGAGCGAAACATTTGCCTTTTCAATGCGGCCGGTGTAGTCGTCCCGCAGGACCTTCGTCCTGCCGTCCTCGACGATGCGGATATTGGGCTTTCGACGGCCCTCGAGCAGCCGGCCGTCCACGCCGCTGAGGCCGACGGCGTTGACGCCCAGTTGCTGCAGTTTCTCGACGATGCGGGTGTTGCGTTTCCCGCAGTACACCATGGTGAAGATGTCCAGCGTTTCCTGATCGGTGACCCGGCTCGTGTATCCCGACGGCGACGTGACCATGCGGGGCGGCTTGCCCAGTTGCTCCGATATCTGGTTCAATTCGTCCGACGCGCCGTGCACCAGCACCAGCGGTTCCGTTTGCCGGGCGATGTCTTCGAGGACGTAATCCAGGTTGATGCCCCTGCTGCCGCCCGTCTTCACCACGATCATGTACGTTCTCCCTCTTTTACCGCGCCGAGGACCTCCGACCGGGGTATGGACGCCTGCGTGCTGTCCGCCATGCGACGTAGCATGACGACGCCGTTTCTCACCTCTTCTTCACCGATGATCAGGGTATAGGCGGCGCCGAGCCGGTCGGCCTGTCTCATCTGGGCCTTCAGGCTCCGGTCTTCCCACAGTGCCGTCGTGCCTACGCCGGCCGCGCGCAGCTCCTGCGCCAGGACCACCGCGGCGGACTTGGCTTCCGCGCCGAGATAGGCGACGAATACCGACGGCTTCGGC
The DNA here is from genome assembly GCA_026706345.1 of Gemmatimonadota bacterium. Lineage (NCBI taxonomy): Bacteria > Pseudomonadati > Gemmatimonadota > Gemmatimonadota bacterium. The sequence goes on from JAPOYX010000184.1 coordinate 36,922, forward strand.
ATGCCGGGAGGCTCGATCCCCTCCTGCTTCATGGTGAGTATGATACGCTCAATGCCGGAGGCGAAGCCGATCGCCGGCGTTTCGGGCCCGCCGACCGTCCCGATCAGCCCGTCGTATCGTCCGCCGCCGCATACGGCGTTCTGCGCGCCGATGCCCGCGGCCCAGACCTCGAATACGGTCTTCGTATAGTAATCCAGTCCCCGTACCAGGCGGTGGTTTACCTCGTAAGGCCGGTCCAGGCCGTCCAGGTAGGACCGCAGGCGGTCGAAGTGGCCGCCGCAATCTTCGCACAGGGAGTCCTGGATCCGCGGCGCGTCTTCCGAGATCGTGCGGCAGGATTCGTTCTTGCAGTCCAAAAGCCGCAGCAGGTTCTGTCCGTAGCGGCGTTCGCAGTCGCCGCAGATCTCGCCCAGGTGCTGCGCGTACCAGGACCTCAGCGTATCGAGGTATCCCGGCCGGCACGCGGGGCATCCCGTGCTGTTCACCTGGAAGGAGAGTCCGCGGATGCCGACGTCCTCGTAGATCTGCCAGGCCACCTGCATCACCTCGAGATCGACGGCCGGGTCCTGGCTGCCCAGCACCTCCACGTCGATCTGGTAGAACTGGCGGTACCGGCCCGCCTGGGGACGCTCGTACCGGAAGGCCGGGCCGATCGTGAACAGCCGCAGGGGCTGAGGCCTGCCATGGAGCTTGTGCTCGGCGTAGGCCCGGCAGATCCCCGCCGTGAATTCGGGGCGCAGAGTCATGCGCTCGTCGCTGCGGTCGAGAAAGGTGTACATCTCCTTCTCCACGATGTCCGTGGACTCGCCGACGCTCCGTTCGAAGAGGCCGGTCTGCTCGAAGACCGGCACGTCGATCTGCTCATAGCCGTACAGTTCGCAGACCCGCCGCGTCCTCTCGATCACGTGCCGCCAATAGGCCTGGTCCTCCGGCAGGATGTCGTAGGTGCCTCTGGGGGCCTTGTAGTTCATTTCTTCTTCCTATACCGGGTGCAGGCCCGGAAACTCCAAGGCCGTCCGCTCGTCCCACCCGTACATGATGTTAAGCGCCTGCACGGCCTGCCCGGCGGCACCCTTGACCAGGTTGTCCAATGCGCCCATGACCACGACTCGGTCGCTGTGCGCGTCCCGCTCGAACCCGATATCGCAGTAGTTGGTCCCCGAGAGAAACTTCGGATCGGGGTACCGGAACACGCCCTGGCGCTCCTTGATAATGCGGATGAAGGGTTCCCGGTCGTAGGCCTCCCGGTAGATACCCCAGATATCCCTTTCGGACAGGTTGCCGTTTGCAAAAGCGTGCGTGGTCATCAGGATGCCGCGCACCATTTCGATGGCCGTCGCCGAGAAATGGACCCCGGGCGCCTGCCCGCCGAAGGTCAGCTCCTGCATGATCTCCGCCGTGTGGCGATGGCCCGTGGGCTTGAAGGAGCGTACCGCGCCGCTTCTGTCCGGGTGGTGGGTGGACCGGTCGGCCCGGTGCCCCGCCGCGGAGGAACCGATCTTCCCTTCCATGAACAGGCGCGAAGGATCGACGGCGCCGGCCCTGACCAGGGGCGCCAGCGACAGGATCGCCGTGGCGGCCAGACACCCGGTGCACGCGACATACTCGGCTTCCCGGATCTCGTCCCGGTACAGTTCGGCCAGCCCGTACACGAAACGGCCCAGCATTTCCGGGTGCGTGTGTTCGTGCCCGTACCAGGTGGGGTAATCCGCCGGATTGCGCAGGCGGAAGTCGGCGCTCAGGTCGATGACGCGGCCCGCCAGGCCGGAGAGGGCGTCCCACCGTTTCATGGCCTCGCCGTGGGGGAGGCACAGGCACAGCACGTCGCAGGGTTCCAGGTCGGCCAGGGCGCTGAACTTGAGGTCCGTGACCCGGCGCAGGTTGGGATGGGAACGGCCCACGGGCTTTCCGGCCAGCGATTCGGAAGTCACCTGCCGGATCTCGATTTCCGGATGGAACAGCAGCATCCGCAGCAGTTCCCCGCCGCCGTACCCGGACGCGCCTGCGATCGACACCTTGATCATGATCGGGCCACCTTTAGCAGATAGTCGATGATTCGCCCGGGGATGTCCACTCCCGTAGGCTGGACACTGTTCCGGAATTCCATGGTGTAGTTGACCTCGTTGACCAGGATCCCGTCCGCCGATTCCAGCAGGTCGACGGCCACCACGCCGCCGCCCACCGCTTCCGCGGCGCGGGAGGAGAGTTCTCCCACCTCGCCCTCCACGGGACAGTTGGCCGTCGTCCCGCCCAGGGCGGTGTTGGTCTTCCAGTGGTCGGAAAACCGATAGACGGCGCAGATGGTCTCGCCGTCAACCACGAAGGACCTAATGTCCCGGCCGGGCTTTTCGACGTACTCCTGGATGTAGATCACCGAATGCTGAAAGGACCCCAGGGTCTCCTTGTGCTCCAGCACCGCTTCAGCCGCGTGACGGTCGTTGATCCGGGCGATCAGGCGGCCCCACGAACCGATGGGCGGCTTGAGTACGACCGGATAGCCCATGGATTCCATCTCCGCGAGAGCCGATTCCGCCGTGAAGGCCACGCGGGCCTTCGGCGTCGGCACCCCGTGGTCCACCAGCGCCATGGTCGTCAGGAACTTGTTCCCGCACACGCGGGCCACGTCGTAGGTATTGACGGTTTTGATGCCGCTGGCGTTGAGCATCTTCAGCGAGTAGAGCGCCCTGGAGTGGTTGATGCACCGCTCGAGGATGACGTCGTGGTCGTACCGGTGGTTTTCCAGGTCGAAGACGATGCGCCGGTCGTCCATCCGGTCGAATTTGATGCCCCGGTTCGCGGCCGCCTCGAACAGCATCTTCTGCTCCTTGGAAACGACGGACAGCAACATGCCGATCTTCACGAGTTCCGTCCCCCCTGATCCACCGTATCCACCACATAGTCCATGATCTTGCCCGGAATATCGACCCCCGTGGCGTCCGAAGCGTCGGAAAGACCGGTCGGCCGCCCCATCTCCTGCACGAACCAAGCGTCCCTGGTGCGGACCATGTCCACCACCGCTATGCCGCCCCCGATGGACCGGACGGCGGATACCGCGAGGGCGTTCAATTCATCCGTTACGGGTTCCTGCTTCATCAGGCCGCCATCGGCGATGGATCCGATCCAGTGGTGGGTCAGCACCGATACGGCGGCGACCGTCTCGTCGCCGACCACGTACGCCCTTATGTCGTGTCCGGGCGCGTCGATGTGTTTCTGCATGAAGAAGATGGAATGGTGATAGGCGCCCAGAATACGCTTGTGCTCCAGGACCGTGGCCGCTGTGTACTTGTCCCCTATGCGGGAAACCAGTTGATCCTCCGGACCCTCCACGGGTCTCAGGACCACGGGGTAACCCAGGTCCTCCATGGCTCCGAGGGCCGATTTCGGCGTATAGGCCACGCGCATGTCCGGCGTCGGCACCCCGTTCTCCCGCAGAGCCAGGGTCGTCAGCAGCCGGTTGCCGTAAGTCTCCACCACGGACTGCCGGTTCACCGTGGGGATGCCCCAGTGGTCGAACACGGTCAGCGCGTACACGGCCCGGTGGTGATCCACGCATCGCTCCAGGACCACGTCGAGATCCATATGCCGGCGGTCCAGTTCGCATACCTGCCGGGTGTTGTCGATCGTCGTCACGTCGATTCCGCGGCGGCCCGCCTCGGCGATCAGACGCTTTTCGTCCTTGCGGACGCGCGACAGCACGATGCCCATTTCCATGGATCGATACTTCCTCTCGCCGGCCAGGCCATAAAAAAAGGAGCCGGCCTCTTCGCCCTATCGGAAGAGGAACATGGCTCCTGTCAGTTCCCTTGGCCCGGCAATGCCTTGTGGCAGTTTACTGCGGGCCGCGATGAGCGAACGAACGCAAATCACAATCATGATTTCCATGTTTATGTTTCATTCGTTTGCTCATCGTAATTTCCTGTACGTTTACGAATCCGCCACGCGGGAACGGACTCACTCTCCCCAGTCTTCTTCTTCTTCCGGCGCCAGCGCCAGCTCCAGCGGATTGGCGCTGATCACTTCGAGTTCCGCGCCGCACTCTTCACAAGTTATGATTTCGCCTTCCACGACATCAAAATCCAAGTCGACCGAGGCGCCACATTCAGGGCAGGTTCCCATGATCCCCCCGTTTACGTCCATGCAGCCTTGGAACGAACCGTTTCGAAGGTCCTTTCACCCTTCCGGGAAGGTCCCTTTCTTCCTTTCAGAACGGTCGAAATATATGATGCGGGCCAAACGTGTCAAGCGGTTTTTTATGGCTCATCTATGTCTCATCCGCCTCGGTTGTCCCGCCGGTTTCTGCGGATTCGGAAGACGCCGGATCGTCCTCTTCATCGCCGGGCGTGATCCTGGACACGTCGATCACCCGGTCTCCCTCGCCCAGGTTGATGAGGCGGACGCCCTGGGTGTTCCTGCCGATGGGACGCAGGTCGCGGACCGGCAGGCGAATGATGAGGCCGTCCACGGTGATGATCATCAGCTCGTCTTCGTCGGAGACCGCGTGTATCGAGACCACGGAGCCGTTGCGTTCGCTCGTCCGGATGTTGGTTACGCCCTTGCTGGCCCTGCGAGTCAGGCGATAGTTCTCTATGCCCGTCCGCTTGCCGTACCCGTTCTCGGTAACGGAAAGCAGCGTGGAGTCCCGTCCCGACGCCAGCATCCCCACGACCCGGTCTTCTTCCCCGAGCCGGATGCCCCGCACGCCCTGCGCGCCGCGGCCCATGGTCCGGACGTCGCCCTCGTGGAAGCGGACGGCCTGGCCGTTCCGGCTGGCGATCACGATGTCATTGTCTCCGTCGGTAAGCAGGGCCTCGATGAGGGCGTCGCCCTCCAGGATGTTCAGCGCCACGATGCCGTTCTTCCGGGGATTCCCGTACGCCGAGAGGACGGTCTTCTTCACGAGGCCGTTCCGCGTCACCATCAGGATGTAGTGCTCGTCGTCGAAAGTCCTGATCGGCAGGAAGGCCGCGACGCTTTCTCCCTGGCCGAGCTGCAGCAGGTTGACGATGGCCTTGCCGCGGGCCGTGCGGCCGGCTTCCGGGATCTCCCAGACCTTCAGCCAGTAGCACTTGCCGCGGTTCGTGAAGAACAGGATGTAGGAGTGGGTCGAAGCCGAAAAGAGGTGTTCCACGAAATCCTCTTCCCGCGTCTTCATGCCGGTGATGCCCTTGCCGCCGCGGTTCTGGCTCCGGTAGGTGTCCATGGGCAGGCGCTTGATGTACCCGGCGTGCGATATGGTGATCACCATCTCCTCGTCGGCGATCAGGTCCTCGATGCTGAGATCGCCCTCGATGTCGATCAACTCGGTCCGTCTTTCGTCGCCGAAGCGTTCCTTCAAGTCGATCATCTCTTCCTTGATGATCTGCATCCGCCGTTCCAGCCGCGAAAGAATGTCCCGGAAGTCGGCGATCCGGGCAATCAACTCGTTGTACTCATCCTCGAGCTTGTCCCGTTCCAGTCCGGTCAGGCGCTGCAGGCGCATGTCCAGGATCGCCTCGACCTGGGCCTGCGACAGTCCGAATTCGTCCACCAGGACTTCCATGGCCTCCTCGCCGGTACGCGATCCGCGGAGGATTTCGATCACGCGGTCGACGTTGTCGAGCGCCACGCGCAGGCCTTCGACGATGTGGGCCCGCTGTTCCGCCTTCTCGAGGTCGAAGGCCGTCCGGCGCACCAGCACCTCGTGGCGGTGGTCGATGAAGTGCTGAATGCATTCCTTGATGTTCAGCACCCGGGGCCGGCCGTCCACGAGCGCCAGCATGGTGACGCCGATGGTGGTCTCAAGAGGCGTCATCTTGAAAAGATGGTTGAGTACGATGTTGCCGGGAATGTCCCGCCGCACGTCGATGGCGATGCGCATGCCCGACCGGTCGGACTCGTCCCGTATGTCGGTAATGCCAAGCAACTGCTTTTCGCGGACGAGGTCGGCGATCTTCTCGATCAGGCTGGACTTGTTGACCTTGTAGGGGATCTCCGTGACGACGATGGTTTCCTTCTCGCTCTGTTCATGAACCTCGATCGTCGTGCGGGCGCGCACCTTGATCTTTCCGCGGCCGGTGTGGAAATACTCGTTTATCGCGTTGCGGCCGTATATGATCGCGCCGGTGGCGAAATCCGGACCCTTGATGTGCCCGGAGAGCTCCTCGATCGTTATTTCCGGATTGTCGATCACGGCCACGATCCCGTCCACCACCTCGGCGAGGTTGTGGGAAGGCAGGTTGGAGGCCATGCCCACGCCGATGCCGAGCGATCCGTTACAGAGCAGGTTGGGGAACTTGCCCGGAAGCACCGTCGGCTCGTCTTTCGATTCGTCGTAGTTCGGCATGAAGTCGACGGTGTTCTTGTCGATGTCCTCCATCATCTCGATGGCCAGGCGGGACATTCTCGATTCGGTGTACCGCATGGCGCCCGGCGGATCGCCGTCGATGGAGCCGAAATTCCCCTGGCCGAAGATCATGGGATAGCGCATGCTGAAAGGCTGGGCCATCCGCGCGAGGGTATCGTACACGGCGAGGTCGCCGTGGGGATGGTAATCGCCTATGGTCTGGCCGACGATCTTGGCGCACTTTCGCGTGGGCCTGCCCGGCGTGAGGTTCAGGTCGCGCATCGCCACTAGAATGCGCCGCTGCGACGGCTTGAAGCCGTCGCGCACATCCGGGATCGCCCGCGACAGGTTCACGCTCATGGAGAAGTCGAGATAAGAACTCTTCATCTCGTCTTCAATGAAGATGGGCTGGATGTTGTCGTGTTGTTCTACCGCCATGCTTTCCCCTTGAACGTGTTATCCCGTTTCCGGTTGATGGCTGTTCGTGGTGTCGCCCGACTGCACGGACCGTCCGGACCGCCCGATCCGCTTATGTGCGGCAGGCGCCGGGTGTCAGTGCAGGTCCAGGTTGTTCACCAGAAGGGCGTTTCGCTGGATGAATTCGTTTCGGGCGGCCACGTTGTCGCCCATGAGGATCGTGAATATCCGGTCCGCCTCCACCGCGTCGTCGAGGGTTACCCGGAGCAACGTGCGGGTTTCGGGGTTCATCGTCGTCTGCCACAGCTCTTCGGCGTCCATCTCGGCCAGGCCCTTGTACCGCGAGATCGTGGCGCCTTCCCGCCCCACGTCCAGGACGGCGTCGATCAGTTTTCCGACCCCCCTGACCCGCTTCTCGGTCTTGTCCGTGCTGACGACCATTTCGTTGTCCAGGACGTCCTCCAGCCGGCGGCAGAGCTGCCGAAGCCTGCGGTACAGGGAGGGATCCAGAGCCTCTTCGACGGGATCCACGGGCACTGGAACTTCGCCGGCCTCTTCCTGTTCCTTTCGGGCTGCCGCCCGGTCGCGCAGATCTCTCCGGTATGCGTCGTACAGGTCCCTTTCTTTGAGCATCCCCATGATCTGGTCGCGCTTCATGCCCGTCTTGACCAATCGTCCGATCTGCTCTTCGAAGTCCATCATCTCGCGGAGATGGGCGAGCAACTTGTCTTCGGTCAGGGCGTGCCCGTTGCCGTTCGCGTCCGCCCGCTGTACCCTGGTGCGGTCCACGCTCTGGTTGAGCAGGTATTCCCAGAGCTCCCTGTCGTTCTTGAGGTAGTCCTCCCGCCGGCCCTTGCGCACGCGGTACAGCGGGGGCTGCGCGATCAGGACGTGGCCGTGTTCCACCAGCGGACGCATGTACCGGAAGAGGAAGGTCAGCAGCAGCGTGCGGATATGCAGCCCGTCATGGTCGGCATCCGCCATGATGATGACGCGCCCGTAACGGAGCCTGGACAGGTCGAAATCGTCGTCAATGCCCACCCCGAGCGCGGTGATGATGGGCTGGAGCTTGTCGTTGCTCAGCACCGTGTCGATGCGGGCTTTCTCCACGTTGAGCGGCTTGCCCCAGAGGGGTAGAATGGCCTGGAAGGTCTTGTCTCGGCCCGACTTGGCCGTGCCGCCGGCCGAATCGCCCTCGACGAGGTAGATTTCGCAGGCCATGGGATCCTTCAGGGTGCAGTCGGCGAGCTTGCCCGGCAGGGTGGTGTTTTCCAGCGCGCTCTTGCGACGGGTCAGCTCCCGCGCCTTGCGCGCGGCATCCCGGGAAATGGCCGCCTGGATGCATTTTTCGACGATCTTCTTCGCCGTCGCCGGATTCTCCTCCAGGTACGTGGAGAGCCCCTCGCCGACCACCGACTCCACGACGCCGCGTATGTCGCTGTTGCCGAGTTTCTCCTTGGTCTGGCCCTCGAACTGGGGATCGGGAATGATCACGCTCACGATGGCCGTAATGCCTTCCCGCGTGTCGTCGCCGGTTATGGGCACCTTGAGGTTCTTCAGCAGGTTGTTCCGCTGGGCGTAGTTGTTGATGGACCGGGTGAGGGCCGTCTTGAATCCCACGAGGTGGAAGCCGCCTTCCGTTGTCCGCACGGTGTTGGCGTACGTGAAGATATTCTCCTGGTAGCCGTCGTTGTATTGAAAGGCGATGTCGATCTGGTTGCCGTCCCGGTTCTGGCGGATGCCGATGGTGTCATGGATGGGCGTCTTGTTCTCGTTCAGGTACTCGACGAATTCGACGATGCCCCCCCGGTACTCGAAAACGCTGGACTTGCCCCTGGCCTCTTCGTGCAGTTCGATGCGCATGTGGCGGTTCAGGAAGGCCAGTTCCCGGAAGCGGTGGGCGATGTGGTCGAAATTGAATTCCGTCGCGTCGAAGATCTCATCATCCGGCTTGAAGGAGACGGTCGTTCCGTTCTCCTCCGTCTCGCCCCTTACCTCCAGGCCGCATACGGGGATACCCTGCTCATACCGCTGGTAATAGATCTTGCCGTCCCGGCGCACCTCGACGACCAGCCACTCGGACAGGGCGTTGACCACCGACACGCCCACGCCGTGCAGCCCTCCAGATACCTTGTAGGACTTGTTGTCGAACTTCCCCCCGGCGTGGAGCATGGTCATGACGACTTCCACGGCGGGCCGGTTCTCCGTGGGGTGCGTCTCGACCGGTATGCCGCGGCCGTTGTCGATCACGGAGATATGTCCTTCTTCTTCGATGTACGTCTTGATGGTGTCGCCGAACCCCTGGAGATGTTCATCAATGGCGTTCTGCATCACCTCTTCCACGAGATGATGCAGGCCCGTGGAACTGGTGCTCCCGATGTACATGGCGGGCCGCTTGCGAACCCCCTCGAGCCCCTTTAGGACCTGGATATTCTCCGCGTCGTACTGATCGGGTTCCGGGGTGCCGGGACCCGATTCCGGCAATTCCGCACCGTCCACGCTGTCCTGGCCGTCCACGCTGTCCGGCGTATTTTCCCGTGTTTCTGACATCGATTTTACCTTCTGGAATTGGTGAATATGATGTCCTGGACCAGGGGCTTGCCGAATGAGCGGTCCAGTCGATTCAGAATCTCCTGCTTCATGTAGAACAGTTCCTGCCGCCAGGCCGCGCTGTCTACCTCCACGACCAGTTTGCCCCCTTCGAAGAATACCGCCCGCGCGTGCAGCGCGATGCGATCGCCGACCACCTGGGCCCACCTGTCCACGGCCTGCTGTTCCTCCAGCCTGCCTTCCATGCCGAGACTTCGCACCAGTTTACCGAGGGCGTCGCCGAGGGTGGTGGTTTTGTTTTTTCGCGTCATGCCCGAACCTCAGTCGCAGGGTGTCACCGCGCCCTCGTGGACGCGGAACCGGGTGATCCCCTCCCGGTAGTCCCCGATATCGCTTTCCTTGGCCGTCGTAATGAAGGTCTGGCCGTACGCGGGGACCATTTCCATCAGACGGTCCGTCCTCGCGGCGTCGATCTCCGCGAATATGTCGTCCAGCAACAGCAGCGGAGGCGCCTGCAGCTGGTGCCAGAGAAAGCGGGCCTCCGCCAGCTTCAGGGCCGTCGCCGCCGTCTTGTGCTGCCCCTGGGAGCCGTAGGCCTGCAGCGAGACTCCGTTCATGGTGATGGACAGGTCATCCCGGTGCGGCCCCACTTCCGTCATGCCCCGCGCCCGTTCCCGGTGCCCGTTCCGGTCCAGCGCCTCCTGGAAAGCCCCCTCGATGTCATCGAGGGCCTCGCATTCGAAGGATGGCGCATAGTCCAGCTCGAGGACCTCGTCGTCGCCGCTGATCGCGGCGTGAACCCGCCGTGCTTCTTCCTTGAGGGCCGAGACGACTTCCACCCTCTTTCTCATGATGCGGCTGCCCAGGTCGACCAGCGGCGCGTTCCAGACCTCCAGGTCCGGAGCTCTTTCCGGGTTTTCCTGGTGCGCGCGCAACGCCTCGTTTCGTTGCCGGACCACCCGCCTGTAGTCCTGCAGGGTAGCGAGGTATGCCGCGTTGGACTGCGAGATCGCGATGTCAAGGAAACGGCGGCGCGAATTCGGCGATCCCTGGACGAGCCTCCGGTCGTCCGGTGAAATCACCACGGCGGCCATGATGCCGTACAGGTCCGACAGGTTGCGCAGTGGCGACTCGTTCACGAGTACCTTCTTGCCTGTCTGGCGCCCGTATCTGATTTGTACCTCGACCTCCCTGCCTTCCGCCGACCGGCCCCGTCCCTGTATCAGGAAATGGTCCGCGCCCATGCGCACGAGCTCCCTGTCCTGCGCCTCGCGGCAGGACCGGGCCACGCACAGGTAATAGACCGCCTCCAGGAGGTTGGTTTTGCCTTGTCCGTTCGCTCCGATAAAAACGTTCGTTTGCAGGTCACAGGTCAGCGCCAGGGATGTGTAATTCCTGTAATGACTAAGGGACAGCCGCTTTAGATGCACCTTGTCAGTTTTCCACGTCGGTTAGTCTCAGGGGCATGATCAGGCACTGGTAGTCCTCGCCTTCCGCCTCTTCTTCGGAAGGCGTGATGATCCCGGCACTGACGGGTGAATCGAGCTTGAAGACCACGTCTTCGCTTTCTATCCGCTCCACGACGTCGAGGAGGTAGCGGAAGTCGTAGGCCGTATCCATGGCGTCGCCTTCGTATTCGGCCGGCACCTCCTCCCGGGCCTCGCCGCCGATATCGTGGCTGGACGAACTGAGCTCGATGAATCCCGGCCGTGCCGAATACCTGATCTGCCGCGTGGTCGAGTTGGACAGGACGGACACGCGGCGTACGGCGCTTTCCAGAACCTCGCGGTTCACCTTGACGATCTTGTCGTTTCCGCTTGGAATGACCCGCTCGTAATCGGGGTATGTCGCTTCGATCAGCCTGGCGTACAACTGGGCGTTCTCCAGGTCGAACACGACGTGATTGTCCCCGATCGTTATGCGGGAAGGCGTGTCTGATTCCCCGATGAGCCGTGAAAGGTTGTTCAGGGCCTTCGGGGGCACGATGATTCCTTCGGTGACCGTATCATCGACTTCGCAGGGCAAGGTCGTCTTGGCCAGCCGATGGGCGTCCGTGGCGACCATCCGCACGGAACCGCCGCCTATGCGCAGGAAGGCGCCCCACAGGCTGGGATGGGTCTCGTCCCTCGATACCGCGTACACCGTCTTGCGGATCAGGCGCTGCAGCGAAGACGCCGGAATCGTTATGGTCTGATCGGAAGGCACATCCGGAAGGGCCGGATACTCTTCCTTGTCTATGCCCACAAGGCGAAACACCCCCCGGTCGCACCGGACGATTACCTTGACGCCGTCCACCTCTATATCTACGGGTGCGTCAGGCAATTCGCGCACCATCTCCGCGAATTTCCTTCCCGGCACCGTGATTGATCCCCCTTCCGTGATCTGGGCGGGAATCTTCGTCACGATGGATATATCCAGATCGGTGGCCCCGATGGTCAGGTGGCCGTCCTCCGTCTCCAGCAGCATGTTGGACAGAATGGGCAGGGTAGTCTTGGGCGGCACGACATTCAGGACGGTCTGTATCCCGCTCATCAGCGTGGAACTGGCCGGTATGGTAATCTTCACGGAGTACTCCTTTGGGCAATCGGCACCGGTTGCCTTGCCCGGTCCGGAGCGCGCAGAACGCTACAGGGGTGGGTGTTATGTACAGTAACCTTTTACAACTATTGAATATATAAAGAACGAGGAGGGCTTGCGCAAGGGATTTGTGTGGTAAAACCTACACCATGTTGTAGAATGTGGCAAGGGGACACTGAAAACGTACCATATATAGTATATATTAAGTATGATATATAAAGATAATAATACTAATATACTATGTGGATATGTTGATAATACAGTATCTTTCTTTATAAAATCAACATATACAATAATTTATATCAAAAACAAGATGTGGAAAAACAACCACCTAAACAGATGTTTATCCACATTTATCCACACACTAGAACACGAATCGGCCAAAACGCGCTGTTATACATATGACATCGACACTTCTTATGCCAGTATCTCCGGGGTTATCCACATTAAAAACACACCCCGATGGACCCGGTCCGGGTGTGAACGGATCCCCCACCGTAGGAATGTCGTTTCGTGCCCGATCCGGAACCCATTTCCACATCAAGGCTTGACATTGATGGTGGATAGGTGTGGATACATTGGATAAACAATACGAAACATATTGCCGGAGGGAAGGTTACAGGAAGCAACCCATGTTGACAAGGTGTGGATAACTCCACATTTATCCACACCCTGGTGCTTCCATCTCGGTGTGAAAGGCATTACCGAACGGCAGGCGGGCTACAGCAGCGAATTCTTGATCTTATCGAGGTCTTCCTGCAGGTGCTCGTCGTTCAGCAGGAGCTTCTTGACCGTCTGGCAGGCGTGTATAACGGTCGTGTGGTCTCTCTTGCCGAAGATCGCCCCGATGTCCTTGAGCGACGCCCGGGTCATGTCCCGGCAAAGGAACATGGCGATCTGGCGGGCCGTCACCACGTGCTTTTTCCGGGTCTTCGCGGCGAGATCCTCGACGGACACGTCGTAGTGCCGGGCTACTGCTTTCTGAATATCCTCGATCCCCGCGGAACGTTGTTTTCTGCGGATCTTGTTGCTCAGCACGCGTTTCGCCACATCGATGGTGATGTCGCAGTGACTCAGCGAAGCGTACGCGAGCAGGCTGAGCACGGCTCCCTCCAGTTCCCGTATGTTCGATGCGACCCGGTCGGCAATATAGGCGATGACGTCCGGACTCAGCGACAGCCCGTCCTTGTCCGCTTTTTTCTGAAGAATGGCTTCCCTGGTTTCGTAGTCGGGCGGCTTCATGTCCGCGAGCAGCCCCCACTCGAACCGGGACACCAGGCGTTCTTCCAGGCCGGAAAGCTCCTTCGGGATCCGGTCGCTGGTAAGGACGATCTGCTTGCCCTTTTGCCGCAGCATGTCGAAGGTGTGGAAGAACTCCTCCTGGGTGCGGTCCTTGTGCCCCTTGCAAAAGAACTGGATGTCGTCCACGATGAGCAGGTCGACGTTTCGGTAGGTCTGCGCGAACTCCTTCGTCTTTTTTTCCTGTATGGACTCGATGAATTCGCTGTAGAAGATTTCAGACGTGACGTACCGGATGCGGTCGACGGTCCCGAGCCGTTTCGACTCGTGGGCGATCGCCTGCGCCAAGTGGGTCTTGCCCAGGCCGACGCCGCCGTAGATCACGAGAGGGTTGAAGGTCTGCTGGCCCGGGGATTTTACCACGGCCAGGGAGGCCGCGTGGGCGAAGTCGTTGCATTCCCCCACGACGAAGTTCTCGAAGGTGTAGTTGTCGTAGAGGTTGTCGGTTTCCTCTTCGTCCGCGGTCTGCCGTTCGCGGGCCGCCTGGGCCGGACCGGGCGGACCGTAGGAGGGCAGGTCGGTGAGCACGGGGACAATCTGCGTATTGCCTTCGAAAATATGATAGTCTATGGAGACCTGGCGGCCGAGCTGGGTCGTCACGACCTGGCTGATCTTGTCGTGAAACCCCTTCAGGATCCGCTCGCCGGAGAACGGATTCGGCACCTCTATGGTGAATTTATCCGGTGTTACGTCATGCCCCTTGGTCCGCTCGAACCAGGTCGCAAACGTCTGCGCCGGGATCATGCCCCTCAGTTCCGACAAACACACCGACCAGAGTTGTGCAGGATCTTCCTGCTTCATTGCGGATTACCTTGTCTGCCCAGGGGGCCGAAACATCGGGGGGCGGACCGGGAAAAGCCGGTCCGAAAGCATGCGCGTACACTCGCATGCAACATGCTAAATAATTGTAATTACAACATTTAAACGATAATTGGGTACGACAACAAATCCACGGAAGGCGGAAACGTTGCGGGTAGTATCTCCTCATTAGTATGTAGCGTGGGCAGCGCACTGTCAAGAGTTATATCGAAAAGATTTGCACCACTGGAATGAACTAAAACCACTTGACAAAATCAGCCTCTCCAGGTAATATAGAGGGCTGTTTTTTTTAAGGTGAAAAGCGTGAAAAGCCGGGAGTAACTGATGAAGCGGACCTTTCAGCCGAGCAACCTGAAGCGGCACCGCAGGCACGGGTTTCGTCGAAGGATGAGCACCAAGGCGGGGCGGTTGATCCTGAACCGCCGCCGCGCCAAGGGAAGGACCCGCGTTGCCGTTTAGGCGCCGCCGGATCGCCGCAGGACCGATGCACCATGGCCGCCGGTTCCCGATGTTTTCCCCACGACGAACGCATGAGACACCGGTGGGAGTTCGAGCGGGTGAGGAAAAGCGGATTGACCGTCAGGGGACGGTCCATGATCCTGTCCCTGGCTTCCTCTCCGGACCGGCTCGAGCGCCGGGTCGGTTTCATTGCGACCAGGCGCTACGGCGGCGCGGTCGAGCGCAACCTGGTTCGCCGGAGAATGCGGGAGATCTACCGGCTTAACAGGAACCGCCTGAAGCGCGGCGTGCACCTGGTGCTCATCGCCCGCAGTCCCAGGCAGGAAGCTACGTACCGCCAGATGAATGAAGAGTTTCTTTCCCTCTACCATACCGCGGTGACACGTTTATGTGGAAAAGGCTGACCGCAGCGGTCGCAACCACGCTCGCATGGGTCGTCCGCGGCTACCAACTGGCAGTATCCCCGTTCCTTCCGCCAAGCTGCAGGTTTACCCCCACCTGTTCGAATTACACCATTGAAGCGCTGGAACGACGAGGTCCGTTCGCCGGATCCTACCTGGCCGTGCGGCGGCTGTTGCGCTGTCATCCCTTTCACCCGGGCGGATACGACCCGGTGGAACGACCGGACCGCTTGGCCGGCCCGGTTAGCCCGGGCGGTCCAGGCGGATCAGGCGGATCACACGAATAGCCGCATGCCACGGCTTACAACCCTGGAATCACGTCAACTATGGAAAAGCGGGTACTCGGCGCCTTCGGCCTCATCATCCTGACCTGGATCGGATACTACTACATTATATATCCCATGTACGCGCCTCCGCGTCCGCCCCCCGTCGACCGGACGTTCACGCCGGAACAGGAGAGAGACTTCCCGCCGGTAGATGATCCCGCGGGGACCTACTCGACAGGCGATGCCGCCGAACCGGCCTACGATGCCCCGGCGGACGAGTTCGAGCCCGCGCCGGCACGGACTCCGGCCGCCCGGACCGAAAGCGGCCCCCGAAGGGAATTGGCCGCGGACAGCTGGGATCGCTCCGAGCGCGTACTGTTCCTCCCCCCGGTCGAAGGCGCTCCGGAACCACGTGAAATCGTCGTTGAAAACCAGAACTTCCGTGGTGTGATCAGCACGCTGGGCGGCGTCATAACCAGTTGGAAAATCAAAGGTTATCGGGGTATCGGCGGAGAAGACGTAGAGCTCGTCCCTCCCGACCGCGAATCCGGTCCCGACATCATTCTCACGACGGAGCGGGGACCCCGCAGCACCCGGGCCCTGCGGTTCGCGGCGGACCGCGACGCGGTCGTGCTCGGTCCCGGACAGGCCACGGGATCGGTAACACTCACGGCCGATACGCCCGGGGGTCTGACCATCACCAAGGTATTCGCAATCAACCGGGACGACTACGCCGTAGACCTCCAGGTGAGGATATACGGCGGCGAGAACCTGGCGTTGGGCAGCAAGTATTATCTCCGCTGGGGCGGCGGGATCAACGTGACGGAGAAGGACTGGGACCAGGACCTGTACGCCTTCCGGGGATTCGCCTCGCTCAACGACACCGTGATCGATGAAGATCTCGGCGGGGAGCTGGAAGACCCCAGGCCCGAGACCACGGGGGAAACCCACTGGGTCGGGGTCCGCAGCAAGTATTTCTTCACCGCCATGGTGCCCGTGGACAGGAAGGCCAGGGGCTACCGGCTGAACGGCCGGCCCTTCCAGCGGCCCCAGTATGACGACCGCCAGATCGCCGCGGAACTGTCCATGGGACTCGCCTCCCCGCTCACGGACAATTTCCTCCTCTACCTGGGACCGGTCCACTACGATACGCTGGAGCAATACGGATACGGCCTCGAGGGCGCTGTCGATCTCGGGTGGACGATCATTCAGCCGATCAGCAGGATCACGCTCATTTCGCTGGTCTGGCTGCACCAGTTCATCTCCAATTACGGCATCGTCATCATCGTGCTGTCCATCATTGTGAAGATCCTGCTCTTTCCCCTGACCCACAAGAGCATGAAGGCCACGCAGGGCATGGCCGCACTCCAGCCGAAAATGGAATCGCTCAAGGAAAAGTACAAGAACGATTCGACCAAACTGAACCAGGAGATGATGAAGCTGTACCGGGAAGCGGGGGTAAACCCCCTGGGCGGGTGTCTGCCCCTGCTGCTGCAGATGCCGATACTCATCGCGCTTTATACCATCTTCAGCAGTACGATAGAACTGCGGGACGCGCCATTCGTCGGATGGATCCAGGACCTGTCCCTCAGGGACCCGTACTACGTGCTGCCCATCCTCATGGCGGCCACGATGCTGCTCCAGTCCAAGATGACGATGAAGGATCCCCGGCAGGCCATGTTCGTCTACATCATGCCCGCCGTGCTGTTCTTCATCATGATGAACCTGCCATCCGGTCTCATATTGTACTGGACCATGATCAACGTGCTGACCATCGCGCAGCAGGCGATACAGAACCGCTTTTTCCCGGTCCAACTCGCAAAGTGACGCAGTCCCGGGCGCAGCAGGGACCGCGCGCCTCGATAACCCCATGACCTCGCAGGCCCCGAACGATACCATTGCCGCGATCGGCACGCCGCCCGGCGAGGGCGGCCTGTGCGTGGTGCGCATGAGCGGCCCCGAGTCGTTCGCCATCGCCGACCGCGTTTTCAGCGGCGCCGACCGGCCTTCCGCGTGCCGGACGCATACCATACATCACGGCCACATCGTCGATCCTCGAAGCCGCGAACGGGTCGATGAAGTGCTCATGTCGCTCTTCAAGGCGCCGCGCACCTATACCCGGGAGGACCTGATCGAATTCAGCGGCCACGGGGGCATGGTGCCTGGCGCCATGATCCTGGATGTGCTGGTCCGGTCGGGCGCCCGGCCGGCGGAACCCGGCGAGTTCACGAAACGTGCGTTTCTCAACGGCAGGATCGACCTCTTGCAGGCCGAGGCGGTGGGAGAATTGATCAGGGCGCGGACCGACGCCTGTGCGCGTGCGGCGCTCAGGCAGTTGAGCGGAACTTGCTCGCAGCAGATAGACGAATTCAGGGTGAAACTTATTCAAGTCATTGCATATATTGAAGTTACGCTGGATTTTACCGAAGAGGGCATCCCGGATATGGAGCCCGGGACCTTCCTGGATCAACTGCGCCCCGTCCAGGAAGCGCTGGACCGCCTGATCAAGTCTTCCCACGAGACGCGCGTACTGAGGGACGGCGTCCGAATCGCGTTGCTCGGAAAGCCCAACGTGGGAAAATCCAGTCTGCTCAACATGCTGACGTCCCTGGACCGGGCCATCGTGCATCCGGAGTCGGGGACGACGCGGGATACCATTGAGGAGAGCGTCGATATCCGGGGTGTGCCCGTCACTTTCGTGGATACGGCGGGAATCCGGTCGACGTCGGATTGGGTTGAACGGCAGGGCGTTGCACGGTCGCGGAAGGAATTGGACCAGGCGGACATACCGCTGGTGGTTTTCGACGCCTCCGGACCGCCGGACAACGATGACCGGAGTCTTGCGGACCTGTTGTCCCGGCGAGACTGCGTGTTTATATTGAACAAGTGCGACTTGGATACGTACGATCCGGATTCCTACGCCGGAATGACGGCCGGAGGCCGTTGCGTCAGGACATCGGCAAAAGCGGGCACGGGCCTGGACGACCTGGTGGAAGCGATGCTTGATATCGTACAATACGATCCCGCCCGATTCGAGTCGGGCCTCGTAGTGAATGCTCGCCAGGGGGATCTGCTGAACCAGGCTAAGGCGAGCCTGGATCGAGGTATCGGAGTCCTGGAAGAAGGGCTCGGCGCCGAGATGGCCGCCATCGATCTACGGGAATGCGTCCGTCACCTCGGCGTTCTTGTGGGAAAAGAAATCGGTGATGCGGTACTGGACCATGTCTTCTCCAGGTTCTGTATAGGCAAATGATGTTCCACGTGGAACAAGGACCATGCGGTGACCGGAACTGAACTGACGAAACCGGTGGAAGTCCTCGTGGTCGGCGGTGGCCACGCGGGATGCGAAGCCGCCCTGGCATCGGCGAGAATGGGGGTGACAACGGCGCTCGTTACCCTTGATGCGTCGAAAATCGGGCAGATGTCCTGCAACCCGTCCATCGGCGGCCTGGGAAAGGGCCAACTGGTGCGGGAGGTCGACGCGCTGGGCGGCGAAATGGGCAAGGCCGCGGATGCGACGGCCTTGCAGGTCAAGATGCTGAACACGCGCAAGGGTCCGGCCGTGCAGTCCTTGAGATCCCAGAATGACCGGGCGGCCTACCGGGAGTACATGCAGCGGGTCATCGGGGAGGCCGAAAACCTGAGAGTGGTGGAAGGAGAGGTGACGCACCTGGACATCGACGACCGTCGCGTGACGGCAGTCCGGACGAGCGACGGCAGGTCCATTTCATGCAGGGCCGTGGTCGTGGCTTCCGGAACTTTTCTGAACGGTGTCATGCATCGTGGAACGAGCAACGCGCCTGGAGGACGCCTGGGAGAAAAGGCGGCAACGGAGCTGTCGGACTCCCTGCGGGCCCTCGGTTTCAATATCGGCCGACTGAAGACCGGCACGCCACCTAGAATAGATGGCAACTCTATAGATTACAGTGATTTAGAAGTTATTCCCGGAGATGAGTTTCCCGAGCATTTCTCCCATGAGAGATTGTCGCCGGCCGATGAACAGCTCCCATGTTACCTGACATTCACAAGTGCCCTGACGCACGATATCATCCGGTCCGCGCTGGACCAGTCGCCGATGTACTCGGGCCGTATCACGGGACGCGGTCCCAGGTACTGTCCGTCCGTAGAAGACAAGATCGTTCGATTCCCCGACAGGAACAGCCACCAGATCATCCTGGAGCCCGAAGGATGGAATACCGACGAGGTGTATGTAAACGGATTCTCGACCAGCCTGCCGGAACCCGTGCAGGACAGGGCGCTGCGTACGATCAAGGGCCTCGAGAACGCCGTCATTCTCCAATTCGGATACGCCGTGGAATACGATTTCATCCCCCCGGAGAATCTGACCCGGAGCCTTGAGACCCGGCAGGTCGGCGGGCTGTTCCTCGCGGGACAGATCAACGGCACGACGGGTTATGAGGAGGCGGCTGCGCAGGGCATTCTGGCCGGCATCAATGCCGCGCTGTCAGTAAGGAATCGGCCGGCGTTCACGCTCGACCGGGGTGAGGCCTATATCGGGGTGATGATAGACGATCTCATCACGAAGGGCGCGGATGAACCCTACCGGATGTTCACGTCACGGGCTGAATACCGGCTGCTGCTGAGGCACGATAACGCGGATATGCGCCTGTCGGACCGCGCTTTCGAAAACGGTGTGATTTCCAGGGAACGGCACGACGCCACGGTCGCAAGGCGGCGGCTGGTGGAAGAAGAAATGAATCGGCTAAAGGGGATGTACGTGGCGCCCGGACAGGTGAATCCATTGCTCAAAACCAGGTCTTCCGCACCAGTTTCGGAACCGGTGTCTCTGCATAAGTTACTGTCCCGTCCGGAGATACAGTATTCCGACATATCCACCGTCGATCCGGAACCGATGGCCCATGAGCCCTCTGTCATCGGTCAGATCCAGACTGCCGTAAAGTACGCGGGATACCTCGAACGCCAGCAGAGGGAAATCGACCGAATGCGGTCGTGGGAAACACGTGTTATCCCCCTGGGCTTTAATTACACTTCCATTGCCGCGCTGTCCCATGAAGCCCGCGAGAAGCTGACCGCCATCAGGCCGGAAACCATGGGGCAGGCATCCCGGATCCCCGGCGTAACGCCGGCGGACCTGTCCATCCTCGCAGTGCACCTCGAACGAATCAATGCAACTGACCGCAGTGAAAACCAGGTGTTCCACGTGGAACATCCCGAAGCATAAATGGATTCATTTGCGCAGTTCCTGCAGGATGTCGGGGACACCGGCCATCAGCTGGATGCCCATAAAATCGGGGCATTTGGCCGATACCGAGACGAGATCCGGCGCGTAAACACGGTGTTCGGGCTCATATCCAGAAACGACATGGACCGCATTCCATCGCGGCACTTTCTGGATTCGCTGATGCCCGTCCTGAAAGGCATCCTTCCAACTGACGGGACGATTCTGGACATTGGAAGCGGGGGTGGTTTTCCCGGCATTCCTCTGGCCATATTACTGCCCGATACAGACTTCGTGTTGGTTGAATCAAACCGCAGGAAAAGCACATTTCTTCGTAAGATGAGGCGCGTTCTTGTGCTGAACAATGTAACGGTGGAGCATACCCGCGCTGAATCGCTGCTTGAACCGGAGAAGCTGTACGATGGCGCCGTGGCCAGGGCGGTGGCTTCAATCGGTCAGTTGGTCACCTGGTGCGGACCTGTTTTGAAGCCGGAGGGGAAATTAATCTGTTACAAGGGTCCGATGCCCGAAGAAGAAACCAAGTCGGCCAGAGCAGCCATGGCAGCACAGGGGATGGTCGTGGACGGCATACACCGGTACGATGCAGATGCCCCAAGATCACCTACACTGGTCGTGCTGAGAAAACACTCACTATCAGGATCGGGTCCGGCGGGTTGTGCGCCACATGAAGAGAAACAAGCGTCAAATCGACCAGAAAACCACCGATGAATCAGCCTACCCTCTCTCCGTTCGTCCCGTATAGCCGCAAGGCATGTTTACATAAAAATATACAGTTTTCCAGCGCAACACGTAAAACCGTATAAGGTATTGATATATCAGTAGTTACGGAAAGTAGACAACCCGCTGTATCCACCGAGCAACATCACTTCGATTTCCTGCCCCGCCTTCATGAATTCCTGGTCTTCATGACTGACAGCCAGGCCGTCGGCAATGGACATGGATCTCAGTATGCCGGAGCCCTGCGCTCCGGTACGCGAGGCGAAGAAAGTATCGCCGCGCCGATCGAGGGTCACGCGAATGAACTGTTTTCGTCCAAGGGACTTCGTGATGTCCTCCGACAGCACGGCCTTGATCGTGGGGCGGTAGAGGTGAGTGTATCCCTGCATCTTGAGCAGAGCGGGCCGCATGAAGAGCTCGAAGGTCACCATGGAGGCCACCGGGTTTCCGGGCAGGCCGAATACGATGGTGTCGTCGATGGCGCCGAAAGCAAGGGGCCGCCCCGGTGTCATGGAAACCTTCCAGAAAGCCATGGACGTACCGACGGCTTCCAGGGCGGCCTTGACGTAGTCGTACTCTCCCACCGAAACGCCGCCTGATGTGATGATCGCGTCTGCCACGAGCCCGTCGCGCAGGGCCTGCTCGAGCGCTTCCTGCGTATCGGGACAGATGCCCAGCCGCAGGGGTATGCCGCCGACATCCGCCACCAGGGCCGTAAGGGCGTATCCGTTGCTGTCCACGATTTTGCCGTCTTCGAGGGGCTCGTCCACGTCCACTATTTCGTCGCCGGTGGACAGTATGGCGACCCGCGGCCGGCGGTATACGGATACGTGGGAGCGATTGGTCGAGGCCAGCAGACCGACCTCCGCCGGCCGGATCAGTGTGCCGGCCGGTATAATGAGATCGCCGTCGCGGATGTCTTCCCCGACCCTGCGGAGATCGGTTCCGGGTTCCACGGGCTTGAGTATGCGAACGCGGCGCTCATCCACCCGCAGCGTGCGCTCGGCGCGGACGATGGTATCCGCGCCTTCGGGCACGGGCGCGCCCGTCATGATGTGTATCGCCTGTCCTGGGCCGACGGAGCGTTTCGCCACGTATCCGGCGGGCAGGTCTTCGACGATCTCCAGTTCCGCCGGGGAATCCGGTGACGAAGGTACCGTGTCCGCAGCCCGCACCGCATAGCCGTCCATGGCTGAATTGTCCCAGGGCGGCTGGTTCCTTGTGGCGTGGACGGCTTCCGCCAGCACTCGGCCCCGGGCCGACACGATGTCGACCCTTTCCACACCGACCGTCCGGATCCGGTTCAGTATGGCGTCACGGGCTTCGATTACGGAGATCATGGCGGTCTCCTTACGGCACGGCCTGGCCGACGGCGCCCATCAGCAGCACCGAAACCTCGGTTCCACACGCGACGGACGTTACCCCTGTTTCCACGATGACGAGCCCGTTCGTTCCGGTCATGGAGCTGAGCATGCCCGATCCCTGGCCCGCGACGGTCGAGACGTGAAACCGGCCGCCGGTACGGGTGATCCTGGCGCGGAGATAGTGCCGCCGGTCGCCCCCGGCCGTGAGATCGTTCTCGAGTAGCGCCGGGACCGCGGGCAAATGCCAGTCCTGCGGACCATAGCCCATCATCTTGCGCATGGCGGGCCGCGCGAAGAGGAGGAAAGAAACCATGCATGACACGGGATTGCCGGGCAGGCCGAAGAAGGGCTTCCCCTGCAGGAGCCCGTAGGCGAGGGGCTTGCCCGGCTTCATCTTCACCCGCCAGAATCGCATGTCCGCGCCGAGGTCTTCCAGCACTTTTTTCACGTAGTCGTAGTCGCCTACGGAAACGCCCCCGGTGGAAAGGACTACATCCGCGCTCAACGCCGACCGTATGGCCTTTGCGATCTCTGACTCGCTGTCCCTGGCGAGACCCAGGTTGACCGGCCGGCAGTTGCATTCCCGCACGAGTGCCGCCAGGGAATAGCTGTTGCTGTTGACGATCTTGCCCGGAACGAGCCTTTCGTCGATCTCGACCACCTCGTCGCCCGTGGAAAGGATGGCCACGGCGGGGCGCCGCCTAACCGCGACTTGGGATCTTTGAAAGGCCGCCAGGAGGCCGATCTCGCCGGGACCGATTTCAGCGCCGCCGAACAGCACGCGGCGGCCCTGCCTTACGTCCTCGCCCCGATAGCGTACGTTCTGGCCCGGTTCGACCGCCTTGAGGACCTCTACCGCTTCTTTCAGTTGCCTGGTGTTCTCCACCATGACGACGGCGTCCGCGCCTTCAGGGAGGAAGGCGCCGGTCATGATGCGCGAAGCTTTGCCGGGCCCCACCTTCCTGGAAGGGACGGTCCCCGCCGGAATGTCTTCGAGGACCCCGAGGCGGCAGGGGGCGTCCGCGGATGCCCCTGCGGTGTCCGCGGCCCTTACGGCATAGCCGTCGACGGATGAATTGTCATGGGGCGGCACGTCGTATTTCGGCGCCACGTCCTCGGCGAGCACGCGGCCCTGGCTTTCGGACAGCGGTACGCGCTCGATCCCCGAGACGGAGACCGAATCCAGCACGATCTCCTGGGCCTCCTCCACCGTGAGCATACGGTCCGCGTTCATGCGTCCATCCCGGAAGTCCGTGGTCCAGCTTACCTGCCGGCGGCTTTCGCCATGAATGCCTCTATGGCATCGATCGACTTGGGCGTGGCTTCCGACAGCACCCGGTGTCCGTCTTCGGTCACCAGCACATCGTCTTCTATACGCACCCCGATGTTCCTGTACCGCTCGAAGGCGGGCCGTATCTTCTCGATCAGCGCCTGGTTCCGCGGGGTGTCGTCCAGGTTTTCCAGCGTGTCCTCCCGGATGTAGATGCCTGGTTCCACCGTGATCACCATGCCCGGCCTGAAGGGCATGTCCCTCCCTCCGACGTCGTGGACGTCCAGCCCGAGCCAGTGGCTCGTGCCGTGCATGTACCACATGCGGTACTGGTTTCCCGATGCGTTCGTAATCAGGCCCAGCCTCAGGAGTCCGTCCACGATCGCCTTCCGCGCTACCTCATGCACCCCGCGTATGGTCATGCCGGGCCGGACGGCGGCGATGGCCCGGGCCTGGACATCGAGGACGATCTCGTACACTTCCCGCTGGGCTTCCGTGAAGACCCCGCCGGTTGGGAACGTCCGGGTGACGTCGGCCGTGTAGTTTCCCACGGCCGCGCCGATATCGGCCAGGACGAGTTCGCCTTCTGCTATCTCCCGGTTGTTTTCCTCGTAGTGCAGCGTGGTGGCGTTGGGCCCCGAGGCTACGATGGACGGAAACCCCCAGTGCGCGCCGTGGCCGCGATAGGTAGACAGAATGATGCCGTCGAGTTCGGATTCGTTGAGCGGATCCGAAGTGTCGGCTGCCCTGCTCATGATGGCGCGCTGTGCCAGGCCGGTAATGTCGATGGCGCGTTGCAGCCGTCTCAGTTCCCAGGGCGATTTGACGACGCGCAGGTCCCGGAACAGGCGGGAAGCCAACCGTACCTGGACGGCGGGAAAACGGGCGGCCTGTGAGGCGAATTGGAGGGCACGGGGATACCGGGTCCCGAACCTGGACGCGGTGTCGGCCAGGAGCCAGACCGGCACGGGGGTTCCGCGCGCGATGGATTCGCCGATGGACCGGTAGTCCCCTTCGTCATCGGAAGGACGTCTTTCATAGGCGGACCCGCCGAGGACGGCCTCCACAAAGGCGTCGAATTCATCATTCGGCCATACATGCTCGATCCCGGTCATCCGCCGGGCTTCTTCCACACCGATCATGTGGCCGGTCCAGATCTCGCGGGCCGGATCGCGCCTTGGGAGAAAGAGGATCTCCTGCTGGCTCCGATTGCCGGGCAGCAGCACGAGCGTGGCGCCGGGCTGGCTGATGCCGGTCAGGTAGAAGAGGTTGCTTTCCTGGCGGTAGGGATAGTTCACGTCGTTGCTGAAGACCTTGGGCTCCGCCCCGAACAGGATCATGATTCCGCTTCCCATGCCTTCGAGGATCTGTGCCCGCCTTTCCGCCAGTTCCTCGACCGGCGCCGGCCCGGCGTCTTGCGCGATTGCCGTTGTCTCCGGCTGGGCGGCGGCCGGGAAAGCCGAGGTTACTCCATGGAGGGCCATGATCCACAGCGCGACGGAAAGGACCACGCCTGGCGCGGTGCCGGCCGGAAAGGAAACAGGTGTACTTCGTGGCTTCATAGGTCGTCGTCCTCGTCGTCCGTGGGATCGTCCGTGTTTCAAGTGGTGTATTCCGCGTTCACGGTTACATATTCGTGGGACATGTCGCAGGTCCAGACTGTCGCTGTGCCGTCTCCCAGCTTGAGGTCGATTTCGACGGGGATTTCACTGGCGGAAAGCGCTTCCCGCATGGCCGGTTCGTCGAGGGGAAGCCCCCGCCCGTCCCGGGTCAGTTGGTGGCCGCACAGGAACAGATCGATGGCGTCCGGGTCCGATTCGGCGTCCGCGTACCCGACGGCGCAGAGGATCCGGCCCCAGTTGGGATCGTGGCCGTAGATGGCCGTCTTCACGAGGGCTGAATTCGCCACGCTCATGCCGATCGTCCGGGCGTCCTCGTCCGACCGGGCGCCCCGCACACGGATCTCAACGAGTTTGGTCGCGCCTTCGCCGTCCCGGGCGATCTTCTTCGCCAGGTCGGTGCAGACGTGCTCCAGCGCTTCGGCGAACCGCTCGTAGGCGTCCCCGTCGGGCTGCGTGATCGCCGGGTTGCCCGCGGCGCCGTTGGCCAGGATGAACACGGTGTCGTTCGTGCTCATGTCCCCGTCGACGGTGATGCAGTTGAAGGAGTTGCCGACGGCCCGTCGCAGGGCCGCCTGCAGGGCCCCCGGCGCGATGGCGGCGTCCGTCGTGACCACGCCGATCATCGTGGCCATGTCCGGGCAGATCATGCCCGCGCCCTTGGCGATCCCGCCGACCACCGCGGCCGTACCGCCGAGATCGCACCGCACCGCGCAGGTCTTGGGCACCGTGTCGGTCGTCATGATCGACTCGGCGGCGTCCGGGTCCGGCCCTAGCGGCTGCCGGTCCAGCGCTTCACGGATGCCTTCGCGGATTACGTCCATGGGCAGTGGCCGGCCGATGACCCCGGTGGAAGCGACGAGGATCTCGCTCGCGGGCACGGACAGCCCTTCGGCCACCAGGGCGGCCATTTCCCGGGCGTCCGCCATGCCGGGTTCGCCATTGCAGGCGTTGGCGTTGCCGCTGTTGACCACGACGGCCCGCGCCATGCCCGTCTGCAGATGGGCCCTGGAGAGGATCACCGGTGCGGCCTGCACCCGATTCGTGGTGAACACCCCCGCCGCGGAGGCAGAACCGCCCGCGTCGATCACTACCAGGTCCTTGCGGCTACCCTTCGGACTGTTGATGCCGCAGCTCGCCGTGTTGACCAGGAACCCTTTCGGCGCCAGCACGCCCCCGTCTAACGTCTGCATGGTCAAACCCTCGCTTCTTTCAACGTCTCGTGCCACTCCTGCAGGCTCTTCACCGAGATCTCGCGGCCCTCGTTCTTGAGCGCCTGGATGGCCTTGACTGCGGACCAGGCCGCCGAGAGGGTGGTGATGCACGGGATGTTCGCCTCAATGGCCGCGCGGCGGATCATGTAGTCGTCGTCCCGCGCGCTTTTGCCCAGGGGCGTGTTGATGATCAACTGGATGTCGTTCCGCCGGATGTGGTCCACGATGTGCGGTTCGCCCTCCCAGACCTTGTTGACCCGTACCACCTCCAGTCCGGCATCTTCCAGGGTCTGGGCGGTACCGCTCGTCGCCATGATCGTGAAGCCCAGCCCATCGAGCTCCCGGGCGATGTCGACGACGTTCTCGTGGTCGAAGGCGTTGACGCTGACCAGGACGGTGCCGGACAGGGGAAGGGAGCCGCCCGCCGCGCTCTGTCCCTTGGCGAAGGCGATACCCGGTTCCTCGTAAATGCCCATGACTTCGCCGGTGGACTTCATCTCCGGTCCGAGCAGGCTGTCCGACCCGGCGAACTTCACGAAGGGCAGTACGACCTCCTTCACCGAGGCGTAGGGCGGGATGATCTCCGCGGTGAACCCGAGTTCGCGCAGCGTCTTCCCCACCATGACCCGCGCCGCGAGCTGGGCCAGCGGGACGCCGATGGCCTTGGACACGAAGGGTATCGTCCGCGAGGCGCGCGGGTTGACTTCCAGCACGTAGACGACGTCGTTCTTAATGGCGAACTGCGCGTTGATCAGGCCGACGACGTTGAGGCTCCGTGCCAGGGCATGGATGTAGTTCCTCATCGTTTCGATGTGCATCGGCTTGACCATGTAGGGCGGCAGTACGCAGGCGCTGTCCCCGGAATGGATGCCCGCTTCTTCGATGTGTTCCATCATCCCGCCCACGACGACGTCCGTGCCGTCGGAGATGGCGTCCACATCGTATTCGAAGGCGTCCTCCAGGAACTTGTCGATGAGGATGGGGTGCTCGGGGGACACGTGGACGGCGGTGCGCATGTAGGCTTTCAGTGAGTCGTCGTCGTAAACCAGGGCCATGTTGCGGCCGCCGAGGACGTAGGAAGGCCGCACCAGCACGGGGTATCCGATCTCGCTCGCCACCTCCAGGGCCTCTTCGAAGGAGAAGACCGTCCCGTGGGGCGGATGGGGGATGCCCAGCGCCTTCGTCAGGGCGCCGAACCGCTTGCGGTCCTCGGCCAGGTCGATGCTGTCCGGCGACGTGCCGATGACGGGTACGCCCGCGCGTTCGAGCGGCAGGGCCAGCTTGAGGGGCGTCTGGCCGCCGAATTGGACGATCACGCCATCCGGTTTTTCCGTCTCGATGATGTTCATCACGTCTTCGAAGGTGAGGGGCTCGAAGAACAGCCGGTCCGAGATGTCGTAATCGGTGCTTACGGTCTCCGGGTTGCTGTTGACCATAATGGTTTCGTACCCGTCCTCCTTCAGGGCCATGACCGCCTGCACGCAGCAGTAGTCGAACTCGATCCCTTGGCCGATGCGGTTCGGTCCACCGCCCAGGATCATGATGGTCTTCCGCGTCTTGGGCCGGGTCTCGTTCTCGGTCTCGTAGGTCGAATAGTAGTAGGGCGTCATGGCCTCGAACTCGGCGGCGCAGGTATCCACGGTCTTGAACACGGCGTCCACGTTCGCTTCGATGCGCCGGTTGCGCACCGACCGTTCGTCGCTGCCGGTCAGGTGGGCGATCTGCACGTCGGAGAAACCGGCCTGCTTGGCCTTGTGCAGCAGGTTCCGGGGCATGGACCCGTTCCGGTGCGCGCCGATTTCGTCCTCGAGTTCGACGATGTCCCGCAGGTTGTGGAGAAACCAGGGATCGACCCCCGTCAACGCGTAGATCTCCTCGATGGGCATGCCGAGCTGGAGGGCGGTCTTGATCTGGAAGATGCGCTCCGCCGTGGGCCGGGGCATCTGTTGCCTGAGATCGTTCAGCGCGCTGTCCAGCTGCTCCGGGGTCAGCGACGCGGCGTCGACCGCCTCCTTGCCGTCGCCGCCGAGGCCGTGACGGTCGATTTCCAGGCCCCGTAATCCTTTCTGGACCGCTTCCTTGAACGTCCTGCCGATGGCCATGGTCTCGCCCACCGACTTCATCTGCGTGCCGAGCTGCGTATCGGCGTTGGGGAATTTTTCGAAGGCCCACCGCGGGATCTTCACCACCACGTAGTCGATGGTGGGCTCGAAGGAAGCAGGCGTTTCGCGGGTAATGTCGTTGGGTATTTCGTCCAGCGTGTATCCGACGGCCAGTTTCGCGGCGATCTTCGCGATGGGGAAGCCGGTGGCCTTGGAAGCCAGGGCGGAACTGCGCGACACGCGGGGGTTCATCTCGATGGCCAGGATGCGGCCGTTTTCCGGGCTGACGGCGAACTGGATGTTGGATCCGCCCGTCTCCACGCCGATTTCCCGGATCACCTTGATCGAGGCGTCCCGGAGCGCCTGGTACTCCTTGTCCGTGAGAGTCTGGGCAGGCGCGACCGTGATGCTGTCGCCGGTGTGCACGCCCATGGGATCGAAGTTTTCGATGGAGCAGATGATCACCACGTTGTCGGCCAGGTCCCGCATCACCTCGAGCTCGAACTCCTTCCAGCCGATGACCGACTCCTCGATCAGCACCTCGGTGATGGGACTCGTGTACAGGCCCCATTCGACGGCTTCCGCGTATTCCGATTCGCTGCGGGCGATGCTTCCGCCCGCGCCGCCCAGGGTGAAGGCCGGGCGGATGATGGCGGGGAACCCCGTATCCCGTACCAGTTCCCAGGCCTCTTCGACGGTCCGCGCGAAGCCTCCCCGCGGCACCTCCAGGCCGATGCGTTCCATGGCTTTCTGAAACAGCTCCCGGTCCTCCGCCATCTTGATGGCTTCGAGCTTGGCGCCGATGAGTTCGACTCCGTAGCGATCCAGCGTGCCCGACTCGGCGAGTTCGACGGCGACGTTCAGGGCGGTCTGCCCACCGAGCGTGGGCAGCAGCACGTCGGGGCTTTCGCGCCGTATGATCTTCTCCACGTATTCCGCGGTAATGGGTTCGACGTAGGTACGGTCCGCCATGTCCGGGTCCGTCATGATCGTGGCCGGATTGCTGTTGATCAGCACGACCCGGTAACCCTCTTCCCGGAGCGCCCTGCAGGCCTGGGTGCCGGAATAGTCGAACTCGCAGGCCTGTCCGATTACGATCGGTCCGGACCCGATGATCAGAATGGATTCAATGTCGGTGCGTTTCGGCAAGATGATCCTCGCGGGGGGACCGCGTCGCGCCCCGGTTATTCCATCCAGGGTATTCCATATTGAAGCGGTTTAAGCAAATCGTTTGAATATATACGCGGGGAGCCCGTCCTGCAACGTTAAAACCGGGCGGGAGCGCGCGCGGCGGGCGCAGGTGGGGAATCTCATTCCAGCGACTGGAGAAGCACCTCTTGGGCAGCTTCGAAGCCGGGCGCGATTTCCAGGGCCTTCAGCGCGGCCTTCCTGGCGTCATCCTTTCGTCCCGCCGCCAGGTACGCGCGGGCCAGGTCGTACTGCGCCTGGACCCGGTCGGTGGTTTCTACCGCCAGCGCGGCCTCGTACTCCGGCACGGCGAGGTTCGCCCTTCCATCCCGTTCGTACGCGCCGCCGCGCATCTTGCGGACCTCTCCGTCGAAGGGATCGATCATGACGGCGCGTTCCAGGATGCGGAGCGCGTCCCCGCGCCGCCCCTCCCGAGCGTAGAGCCCGGCCAGCGTCTTGCAGGACGCGATGTCGTCCTCGTCGATGGCGGTAAGCGCCTCGAGGACCTTCATCGCCGCTTCCGTGTTTTCCTGCGCGAGGTAAATGGCCGCCAGCAATTCATGGGGATTGCCGGGATGGGTGTAATGCCCGTAGAGGGACCTGGCGCGTTCAAGCGGCGCGATGGCTTCTTCGTATCGTTTCTGCGCGTGCAACGCCTGGCCCAGCATCAGGTGGGCGTAGAAGCTCTCCGGGTTGCCGGCGGCCATCGCGTCCAGTTCAGCCACGGTCAACTTCTCGTCCCGCGGCGGCTTGAACCGCAGGACGCGCCGGAGCCCGGCGATTCGCCTTTCGGCATATTCCGCGAATGCCCGGTCGAAGTCGCCCATGGACAGGCCCAGTGCCTCGCGAATGACTTCAGGGGTGGTCCGATCCCCGTTGTACAGATCCAGCATGCGCCGGACCGCCTCGAATCCGTGGGCGTCCACGATGTATTCGACGACGATGGAGGCCTGGTAGTAGGACAGGACGACCTGGCCCGGTGATTTCGGCCGGGTGAAACCCCGGTTCAACTCGCTGACGGCCAGCAATTCGCCCTGGACCGCCGCCTCCGCGAATTCCGCCCTCAGATCCATGTCCCATTCCGGGCGGGCCAGGCGCGTCTCGTAGACGGCGATGCCTTCCGCCAGCCAGCGGGGGATGCGGTTCCGCGTCTGCTGAAGGTGGATGACGTGGACGTATTCGTGCCAGAGCGTCTGCCCCCAGTTGAACGTCCCCTTCGGTCGGGCCTGGGGTGAATTGGCCACCACCACCTCTCCGAAACAGACCCCGAGGAGGCCACCGGTTCCCGGAACGCCGGCGATACGCACCATGAAGTCGTCATTGTCGGGCAGGATCTCGACGAGCACCGGCTCGTCCGGTACGAAACCGTATCGCGGCGCGATCGTCCGGTGGGCTTCTTCCAGCAGATCCAGGGCCATTTGTCCGTAAACGGCGTCCTCGTCCCGGTGCAGCTTCAGCGTGAACCGATCGCTCTCCCGGGTCTCGAAATCTTCAAAGGAATCGAGCAGTTCCAGCGTATTGTAGGTCCGGGTGTTGAAGGGGTCTTTGTCGAAGGCCCGTTCCAACATCCGCCGCCCCTCCTCCACCTCGCCGACGCGGGTCAGATTGATCCCCAGTCCGGCATAGGCCGACCAGAGGGCAGGGTCGGTTTCGATTGCCCGTCGGCCCATCTCCACGGACTCCCGGAACCGGTAGCGCCGCGCGAGCAGGTCGGCGATGACCTCGTAGAGCCGGCCGTAGGAGGGATTGATGTCGAGGACGCGCTTCCGGGCGGCTTCGTACTCGGCCCGTCGGCCCTGCGCGTGGTGGGCGGCGGCCAGGAGGGCGTGGGTCCCGGGCGCTTGCGGGTTGATCTCGAGGGCCCCGGACAACTCGTCGATCGCATCATCATAGGCTTCGTCCGTCAGGTGGAGACCCGCCAGGAAATGGCGCCCCGCCGTCAATCCGGGGTTGATTGCGAGTGCCTTCCGCGCCGCGGCCTCCGCCTGCCCCGGTTGCTTGTCCGCCACCGCTTCCGCCAGGCCGATCAGCGCCGGCGGGTAGTCGGGGTCGATCTTCAGCGCGTCTTCGAAGATGGCAACCGCCTCCGTGCGGTTGTGCTTTTCGAGGAAGAGGCGCCCCCACGCCACGTAGGCGTCAATGTACTCGGGGTCGATCCGGGTCGCCGCGGCCAGGAAAATGTTGGCCTCGTGAAACAACTCCAGGTACTTCGTGGCGAGTCCCGCGGCCATCAGGTCCGGTGCGTTCGGCGGACCATCCGTTCTGCTGTCTGCGAGGACTCCGCGGCAAAGTTCGAGGCCTTCCGTGGTCCTGCCCGTCGTGAAATACATTTCCGCGAGCCGCACGGTAGCCAGGGGCGGCCTGCCCTGTCGAAACCGGGCGGCGTCCAGCAAAGTCTCCGCCTCCCCGTATCGTCCCTGAAGGAGGTACAGTCTGGCCAGCAGTCCCCGGCCCGTTTCGAAGCCAGTCGTCGATTCTGTACGTCGCGCCTCGTCACGCAGGAGATCGACGGCCTGATCGTACTGGCCGACTGCGGCATAGAGCCTGCCCAGCGCCAGGATCCGCTCTTTTTGAAGCATCTCCGCTTCGTTATCGGCAGGGGCCGGGAACAGGCGGGTTTTCTGCCTGGCGATTTCCCGTTGAAGCTCGTCGATCCGGTCCAGGTAGCGCTGGCGCGCCGCGCGTCCTTCTTCCCAGGCTCTTTCTATCGCGTCGTCATCCTGGGCCTGCGCATCGGCGCGGATTCCCGCTATGGTGAGCAGGGATACGAGGAGGAGTAAACGGGCGGCTCGGATCATGGCATACCGGGTATAATTTCGCGGATAAACTTATTATTGATAATGACTTATGGCGTTCTGTCAGAATATAGACCACCGGGAATTACCTGTCAAGAGAAACCCCTCCAGGACCTGTTTGGGTGAAGGGCCGAGAGGTGCAGGCGGCGCGAAGGACTCCATTTCCCAGGACCGTCCGTCGCTGCGGACGATGACGGCGCCGCCCCGGTCCGTTCGATACACTTCCGCTCCCCGTCGGCTGTATCGCTCCATGATCTCGGGCGAGGGGTGGCCGAAGGCGTTGTACGTGCCGGCGGAAACGGCCACGGCCTCCGGGTCGACCGCGTTCAGGAAGGCGATCCCGCTCGACGTGCTGCTGCCGTGATGGGGCGATTTGAGCACCGTGCTTCTCAATGAGGCCGGTGCGCTGGCCATGTGGGCCATACGGGTCACCGCATACTCCGCCTTCTCCTCGATGTCGCCGGTCAGCAGCATGCTGAATTCGCCGTAGGACAGGCGCAGCACCACGGATACGTCATTCGCGTGCGCCTTCGACGCGCCGGATACGAAGAACGGATCGGGATGGAGGAAAGCGCCGCGCACGCCGCCCAGCGCCGCCAGGGTATCGCCCCTCACGACCGTGCGGTAGGGGATGCCGTGTCGCTCGACGGTCTCGCGCCATGCGCGGTAGGAACCGGACGCCGACGTTACGCCGCTTGAGATGATTTCGCCCACTTCGGCGGACTCCACCACGGCCGAAAGCCCCCCGTAATGGTCCAGATGAGGATGGGTTACGATGATCGTATCCACGCGGCGATGGCCCTTCGCGCGCATAAAGGGCACGATGACGCGGGCACCGGCGTCGTAGGCGGGCGAGCGGGCACCGCCGTCGACCAGCAGGGTCCGCCCGTTGGGGCAGGCGATGAAGATGGCATCGCCCTGCCCCACGTCGAGGACGGTGATCTCGAGGGCTCGTCCGGGCAGGAGGCCATAGCAGAAGATCAGGACGGAAAGGGCGACCAGCCCCAGCCGCGCCCGTCGCCACGCGGGGCCGGCCGGGTTCCACAGCAGGAGCAGGCCCGCGGCATAGAAAGACGCGAAGAAAAGGAGCGAAGGCGCCGGGACCTCCACCAGCGCGGAGGGCACGCTGGAAAAGGTCTTCGAGAGATGGATCATGCCGTACAGAACCAGCGCGTTCACGGCGCTGAACAGACGGGCGATTTCGATGGCCACGGGACCGGTCAGGACCGTGAGGACGCCGAAGGTCGTATTCAGAAAGACCAGCGGCCCGATGAAGAGATTGGCGACGGCCGACATCCAGGAAACCTGGTAGAACGTACCCGCGACCACGGGCAGCGTGCCCAGTTGCGCCGTGACCGAAACCAGCAGCCCGTCCCGGAGCCAGCGCGCCCACCACTGCTCCGACCGGGAAAGCCTTTCCGGCAGCAGTTCCTTCAGCCTGGGATAACCCGTGATGATGGCATAGGTCGCAAGGAACGAGAGCTGGAAGCTCAGGTCGAAGAGCGCCGAGGGCCAGATCAGGAGTATGACGATGGCCGCCACGGCCAGGATATTCACAGTATCCGTCTGCCGGTCCAACTGCCGTCCCACCAGGAACAGTCCCGCCATGATCGTGGCCCGGATGACCGACGGCGTGAGGTTGGTGATGAAGGCGTAGAGGACCAGGACGCCCAGCGTCCCGGCGACGACGAGATACTTCGGCAGTCTCAGGACGAACAGCAGCGTATAGATCACCAGGGTGATCAGGCCGACGTGCAGTCCGGATACGGCCAGGATATGGGCCAGGCCGATCGTCCTGAAGGTGTCGATCAGATCCTCGGGCAACAGTCGCCGCTCGCCCAGGAGGATGCCCTTCAGCAGGGCGGCGGAATCGCCCCGCATGGTCCGGTCGATAGACCGGTCGATACTGTCGCGCAGCGGATCGATGACCGAGGTCTGCCAGGAGAACGAACGATTCAGCCGCGTCACGCGATAGCCTGCCGCATCGCGAACGCTCATCAATGCGTAGACGCCCCTGCTCGTGTAGTAGGTCCGCGCATCGAACCCGCCCGGGTTGCGTGCGGGCTGCGGACTGCGCAGGCGGCCTCTGACACGGACCCGGTCTCCGTATCCGCCGGCTTCAATGCCGCTGTTCAGGCGTATCTGCAGCCGTCCCGTAACGGGCGACATCCGCCCGGCGGCAGGCGTCATTCCGGTGCCCGGCCTCATTCCGGCCGAATCGTTTCGGGTCCGCCCCGAACCTGCCTGAGACCTGCCCGAATCCCCCAGCACGATGGAATCCGCGTCCACGGTGACCACCGTGTACCGGTCTCTCACCTCGGGCGACCGGATGATCGTCCCGGTCAGCACATGCCGCTGGTCGCAGAATCTCCGGATGTCGTTCGAAGGCACGACCCGCATCTGCACGGTGTACCAGAAGGCACCCGCGAACACGAGGCACAGGGCCATGCTGATACGTAGGGCCAACGCGTCGTTCCCAAGGGTTCGATAGAGCGCGTAACCCGATGCGATCATCGCCACGGCACACAGTGCAAACAGAACCGGGGAAACCGCAACGCGGTAGCCCAGCAGAATGCCGATTACGTAGCACAGGGCGATGAACAGGGCCGGGCGTTGCATCAGAGGAGGTTATTTCTTGCTTTCGATCAGTGCGTTTTCGAGACGATCGAAGCGGGAATCCATCTTGTCCATGTCCTCCCGGATTCTGTCTTCGATGCGTTCGAGCCTGACATCGAACTTGTCTTCCAAGTGTGTAATCCGGTCATCTAACTCACCCATGTCTTTCTTCATGTTGTCTTCGAGGCGTTCGAACCGGGCATCGATATTGTCCTCAATCCGGTCGAATCTCGCGTCGATCTTATTGAGTTCTTTCTGGATGTCCTCTTTCAGTTCCCGCCTGCTCCCCTTCGCCTCGCGCCAGAAGAAGATGAAGGCGGTCAGCAGGATCAGGGGCTGAAGCCAGAGTTGTACGTTTTCCATGATGCTCCTTTCATGATTTCGATGTTTGATCATGGATATTGTCGAGAAAGCAGGTATGTTTCTCCTCCAATCAGGCCTTCTTTTCCGTTTCAACGGGGTTGCTTATCCGCGCGGAGGCCCCCAGCAGGCCTTCTATCCGGGATACGCGCTCGCCCAGGTGCGCAATCCGTTCTTCGATCTGCGAAACACGATCATCAAGGTGATCGATTCGGTCACTCAGACGTTTATCGAGTTGAGATATGCGGGTATCGAGACTGCGCCAGACAAGGAGCAGGATCCCGATTACGACCACATTGCTTATGACGTTCGTGGCGTCCATGATCATCTCCTTACTAAATTGTACCATCGTCCGTTTTCGATATCCTGCGATCCTCGTGGATTCGCCCGTTACGCAGTCGAACGATCCGCTTCGATCACCCCGTCGCGTAGATGGATGATCCGCTTGCAATGACTGGCGACGTGTTCCTCGTGGGTCACGAGCACGATGGTATGGCCGTCTGCGTTCAGGCGGTCGAATATCGCCATGATCTCTTCCCCGGTCCCGCTGTCCAGGTTCCCGGTCGGCTCGTCCGCCAGTATGATGGACGGTTCGTTGACCAGCGCCCGGGCGATGGCGACGCGCTGGCGCTGTCCACCCGACATCTCGTTGGGCCTGTGGCGGGCCCGGTCGCCAACGCCCACCGCTTCAAGGGCCTCCATCGAGCGATTCCGCCGTTCTTGGCCGTCCGTTCCGCGGTAGAGGAGCGGCAATTCCACGTTGTGCAGCGCGTCCATTCTCGGGAGCAGGTTGAAGGCCTGGAACACGAACCCGATCATCCGGTTTCGGATGAAGGCCTGTTCGTCATCGGAGAGTGCACCGACCGGTCTGCCGTCGAGCGCGTAGCTGCCTGCCGTCGGTACGTCCAGGCAGCCCAGAATGTTCATCAGGGTGGATTTGCCCGAACCTGACCGGCCCGTAACGGCGACATATTCTCCCCGGTTTATGGTGGCGGATACGCCACGGAGCGCGGGAATGCGGTCGTTTCCCATGGGGAAGGATCTATGCAGATCCTCAATGTAGATTAAAGGAGGATCGTTGTTTAAAAGGCGCACGACTAAGACCTCCGAATGGGTGGGCAATTCGGTGCTATGTAGGCTTAGTCGTGGTTTGGGTGGGGAAACTCGTGTTCTACTTTACGGTCATATCAACTGTGTTTACCGTTCTTCGTCACTTCGAATTCGACGGTGCCGCTCTCCGTTAAGACCGTGATGTCGGGATTTGTAAGATCTTCGGTGGTTGCAAACGACATCCAGTATTCGTTGTGCGCCCACGAAATTATGGGCTTTAGTTTCTTTATCTCTCCATACTTCGCTACACCGCAAATCGTATGCATGACCAGACTGGTGTCTTTTGCGCGGTTTCCGTCCAACACCAGGTCAATATCACCGGAAACAGATCGTACGTAGCATCGGTGCCCGTTGTTGCGGCTACCCTGTGACAACCGGGTTCGGCCGTAACGGTTGTAAATGGCGATATCTCCTTCCAGGTCATGCGCATTCAGTTCGGTACACCCGACGTCGATATCCACTCCACCCTTGACCGCTTCGATGATTCCTTCGTTCTGATAGGGATTTCGTCTGAACGTGTCATTGTCCAGGCTACAACCTGCATCGCCGTACCCGTACATGCGCTGGAACAACGAGCCGCCCACACATCGTATTTCCGAAAACATGCTGTTGAAAAGGAACACGTCACCTTTGATCTCCTTTACCCGGCAGGTAGAGCAGGCGTAAGCCATAAATGAACCGTCCAGCCCATCGACATTTACTCTGTCGGATCTGAAAACCGAGATGTTCATGCCGGCGGGTACCGAAACCGAGACGTGGCAGTACGTCGCTGGTCCGTAAACCCTGGTGCTATCAGACTGCATAGAACGGAATATACGCGCTACCTTGTCTGACACGGCATTCCTTGTCATTCTGATGGGTCGCGCTTCCGAAGCGTGAACTGTGATTCGCATCGTTTTCCCCAGGGATTTCTCCGCTGGTTCAGGCAGCGGCAGAAACGCACTGATTTCATGCTTCGAATCTGGCAATGAGTCGGCCATTTTGACGCCGCACCGCCTTTCATCGAGCTTGCTTTCGTTCTCCAGGTCGCGTCTCCAGTATTTGCTGATCGGTTCAGACTTTGGGACGTTATTTGGAAACCAGTCCTTGACGCCGAGGAACAACGCTCCGTCGTGCGGGCCTGATTCCAGGTAATCGTCGACCCGGTCATGGGAAATCTGAATCTCATCGACATTCCTTCGCGCTTCTTCCACCGTCAGACCCAACGCGATCTTTGAACCTTCAACGACGACCAGCTCTCCCTGTGCCTGCTTAATCTCGACCTCCGTATTCACGCCGCAATAGAGAACGACGTTTTCCGTGTCTCCCATGTCTATGGTTTCTTCGAAGTCTTCTCTTGCGATCTTGCAGACAACTTCCTGGACATCTTCGGTTACATCGATCTGACTCATGGCGATTGACTCCTTTTCTCGAGGTGACAGCGCGTCTCTCAACCGGATACGGGACTGATAGAGCCGTCCTCTCGCTGTCGATTCCGGAATGTCGAGAAAGGCGGCGATTTCTTTTAGTGAGAACCCTGTGTAGTAGTACAAATTGACGACATGCCGATAATGTCCGGGCAGTCTCTCGACTTCATCCCAGAGCTCGAGGCACTCGAGGTATTCCCTATGGATCCGGTCCGCCAGGGGGAATTCGTCGCGAATGTGTTCAGCATCCGGATCGACACGGACCAGGCGGCTGGCTTTCTTCCGACGTCTCCACTCCTTGCATCGGTTGACGACGATTCTGTGCAGCCAGCTTCCGAAGATGGCGGGGTCCTTCAACTGCGACAGCTTGCAGTAGGCGGCCACAAAGGCATCCTGTACCACGTCCTCCGCGTCCGTTCTGTCTCGAAGGAAACCCATGGCCACGGCGAATGCGGCGTTCTGGTACCGCCGGACCAGCGGCTCGAAGGCGTCGGCGTTTCCCTGCAGGCACAGGCGTATGTTGTGCGTGTCGTCTTGTGTAAAGGTCGTCATAAGGTTGTCTCGTGAAACCTGATGAAGCGGATTGTTACGTAGTATAGGACGACTTTGCGGCTTCAAAGATCAAAAACAAAATCGTGTAAGTGCATCATGCCGTTGAATTGAGTTAATGAAAAAGACGGCCGAATTTCCACAGACAAAAGGAGCCCGATCCTCCTCACCGAATCATTGACACCGGCCCCGTTACCCTTATATTCAATATTAGAAGTATTACATATACAACCGAAGCTTGGTTTGAACCTGGCCTCATTCAAAATCCAACCTGTACGGGAGTAGATATGGCCTTCCTGGAAGCCGGGGTCGCGGCCCCGGAAGTGACCTTGGAAGACGCGGACGGTAAGACGCTGTCGCTGGGCGACCAGGCGAACGGCGGCTGGCTGCTGGCGGTCTTCTACAAGGTAGGCTGCGGGACCTGCAAGTTCAGCGCCCCCTATTTCGAAAAGATCCACCAGGCCTACGGCGGAAACGGGGGATTCCGGGTGCTGGGCGTCTCGCAGGACACGCCGGAGGACACGCAGGCGTTCATGGACGAACACGGCGCGTCCTTTTCCAACGTGTACGACACGACCCACTGGGCCTCCGCGGACTTCGGCCTGTCGAACGTGCCGACCTGGTTTCTCATGGACGAAGGCGGCGGCATACTCGACAGCAACACGGGCTTTTGCCGGACCGACCTCAACGAGCTGTCGGAGACCATCGCGGCCCATCTCGGCGAGGAGGCCGTGGTCATTTCGCCGGGGGACGACGGCGCGCCCGAACTGAAGCCTGGATGAGGCTCGAAACAACCGGTCGGGCCTCGACCGTAACCCGGATAACTAAGAGCAAGTAAAGTACCTGACATCCATGGCGGCCGCTTCGGCGCGGAACGACTGTTCACGACGCCGGAGGGTCGCTTTTTGTTCCTGTAGCGCGGACCGCGCCCACAGAATACCGGCGAACGGAACTCCATGTCGGCCGCGGCGACGCGGAATCAGGCGCATCGTCGCTGAACTAATGACAGACCCATGAGCGAAACGACCACATCCCACGTGCCCAAGCCCCCGTGGCTCAAGGTGCGCCTGAAGCAGGGGCCGAATTTCCGGGAATTGAAGCGGCTGGTCGAGGAAGACCGGCTCCACACCATCTGCGAGAGCGCCCAGTGTCCGAACATCTGGGAATGCTGGGAGCAGCGCACCGCCACCTTCATGATCCTGGGCGATATCTGCACGCGCAGCTGCGGGTTCTGCGCGGTGAAGACGGGCCGGCCGGACAAGGGGCTGGACTGGGACGAGCCCGAGCGCGTGGCCGGAGCCGTGGAGAAGCTGGGTCTGCGGTTCGCCGTGATCACGTCGGTGAACCGGGACGAGCGGGCCGACGGTGGCGCACCGATCTTCGCGGAGACGATCCGGGCCATACGCCGCCGGTGCCCGGGCGTGGGCGTGGAGGTGCTTATCCCGGACTTCAAGGGCTCGGAAGCCGCGCTTCAGACCGTGCTGGACGCCCGTCCCGACCTGCTGAACCACAACCTGGAGACCGTGCCGGAGCTCTACCGGACCGTGCGGCCCCAGGCGCGGTACGACCAGTCGCTTGAGTTGCTCGAGCGCGCTAAGGCCCGCGGCGCGAAGACCAAGACGGGCATCATGGTTGGGCTTGGCGAGACCGATGAAGCCGTCCATGCCCTGATGCGCGACGTGGCCGGGGTGAACTGCGACATCCTCACGGTGGGACAGTACCTGCAGCCGACGAAGAAGCATCTGCCGGTGCGCAAGCATTATCATCCGGACGAATTCGCCCGTTTCAAGGAACTGGGCGAGACGTACGGCATCCCCCACGTGGAGTCGGGCCCCCTGGTCCGCAGCTCCTACCACGCGGCCGACCAGGCGGACAGTGTCGGCGGCGGACAGCCCGCAAACGGGAATGGCGCGCACACGGCCCCGGGCGGCGGAAGCG